>JACOTK010000072.1 GCA_016178435.1 Actinomycetota bacterium | reverse complement strand
GAGCGGCTCACCCGCTCGATGGGCCCCGAGATGCCGACCGCGGCGATGACCACGCCATCCGCGTCACGCACGGGAGCGCTGACCGAGGCGACGCCGGCCTCCCGCTCGCCGACGCTCTCGGCCCAGCCCTTCCGTGGCGGCCCCTCGGTGCTCCGCAGCACCGCACCCGCCGAGCCACGATCGAGGGGCAGCACCGCACCGAGGGGAACGATCGTGCGCAGGCCGTGCGGGGACTCCATCGAGACGATGCAGACACGCTGATCGTCCCGGCGAACGTAGAGCTGCACGCTCTCGCCCGTCTCGTCCCGTAGTCGCCTGAGTGCCGGGCCGGCAGCCTCGGCAAGCGGGTAGGCCTCCCCCGCCGCATGACCGAGCGCCACGAGGCGCAAACCAAGTGTGAAGCGACCCTCGTCGTCCCGACGCACGAGGCCGTGATCCTCGAGCGCCACCGCCAGTCGATGTGCTGTCGGTCGCGGGATGCCAGTGGCCTGCACGAGGTAGGCCAGGGACAGGGGCCCCGCCTCCAGGGCGCCCAGGATGAGCACCGCCTTGTCAAGGACGCCGACACCACTTACACTTGTGTCCATAGAGCAAGACTAGCATCTCACTTTATGAGACGGAGCACGATGATGACGCAGCCTCGCACGATGAGCGAAAAGGTTTGGGACCGCCATGTGGTCCACGCAGCGGCGGGCGAGCCCGACCTGCTCTACATCGACCTGCACCTCATCCACGAGGTGACCTCGCCCCAGGCGTTCGACGGCCTCCGCCTCGCCAACCGTGGGCCCCGCCGGCCCGACCTGACCGTGGCCACCATGGACCACAACGTCCCCACCGCAGGACTCGACAAGCCACTCGAGGACCCCATCTCGGCCCGCCAGATGGAGGTGCTCGCCGCGAACTGCGCCGAGTTCGGGGTGCGCCTCTTTCCCATGGGCGATCCCGGCCAGGGCATCGTGCACGTCATCGGCCCCGAGCAGGGCTTCACCCAGCCCGGCATGACCATCGTCTGCGGCGACAGCCACACCTCGACCCACGGTGCCTTCGGGGCCCTGGCCTTCGGCATCGGCACGAGCGAGGTCGAGCACGTCCTCGCCACCCAGACGCTCCCCCAGACCCGACCCGGCACCATGGCCGTCACGGTCGAGGGCGAGCTTCCTCCCGGCGTCACCGCCAAGGACCTGGTGCTGGCGATCATCGGTCGCATCGGCACGGGCGGGGGCATCGGCTCGATCATCGAGTTCCGGGGCTCGGCCATTCGAGGACTCTCGATGGAGGGTCGCATGACGGTGTGCAACATGTCCATCGAGGCGGGCGCCCGTGCGGGCATGATCGCCCCCGACGAGACGACCGTTGCCTACCTGCAGGGACGCCCGCATGCGCCGACCGGCGCCGCGTGGGACCAGGCGGTCGAGGACTGGCGTTCGCTCGTCACCGACGAGGGCGCCGTGTTCGACAAGGAGGTCGTCATCGACGCGACGACGCTCACGCCCTATGTGTCATGGGGAACCAACCCTGCACAGGTCGCGCCAATCGACGCCTCCGTGCCCGATCCCGCGGCCATGGATGACCCCGACGCCAGGGAATCGGCGGAGCGGGCGCTTGCCTACATGGGCCTCACCGCCGGCACCCCGTTGCGTGAGGTCCCGGTCGACACCGTGTTCATCGGGTCGTGCACCAACAGCCGCATCGAGGACCTCCGGGCTGCCGCAGCCGTGGCCGAGGGTCGCAAGGTTCGCGAGGGCGTGCGCACCCTGGTGGTGCCCGGCTCGTTTCTCGTGAAGGCCCAGGCCGAGGAGGAGGGGCTCGACAAGATCTTCCGAGCCGCCGGCTTCGACTGGCGCGAGCCCGGCTGTTCGATGTGTCTCGCCATGAACCCCGACAAGCTCAGTCCCGGTGAGCGATGCGCGTCGACCAGCAATCGAAACTTCGAGGGCCGACAGGGCCGAGGGGGACGCACCCACCTCGTGTCGCCCGCCGTCGCCGCCGCCACCGCAATCGCCGGCCATTTCGCCACCCCTGCAGACCTGGAGGCCTGATCATCATGGAACCCGTTCGCGTCATCACCGGCACTGCTGTCCCCCTCGACCGCAGTGACGTCGACACCGACCAGATCATCCCCGCCGAATGGCTCAAGCGCGTCGAGCGCACCGGCTTCGGCGCCGGCCTCTTCTCGAGCTGGCGTGAGTCCGACCGTGACTTCGTGCTGAACCAGGCTGCCTACACGGGGGCCTCGATCCTGATCGCCGGACCTAACTTCGGCACCGGATCGTCCCGTGAGCACGCCGTGTGGGCGCTCACCGATTACGGCTTCAAGGCCGTCATCTCGCCACGGTTTGCCGACATCTTCCGCAACAACGCCACCAAGGCAGGGCTCGTTCCCGTGACCGTGCCGGCGGATGTCGCGGAGTCCTTGCTGCGAGCCGTCGAGGCCGATCCCGGCCTGGAGATCACCATCGACATCGAGCGTCGCCTCATCGCCGCGCCGGCCGCAGGCATCGAGGCGTCGTTCCCGCTCGACGACTTCACGCAACACCGCATCCTCGAGGGCCTCGACGACATCGGCCTCACCCTGCGCAACCAGACAGCCATCGACACCTACGAGACCACCCGCCCCGCCTGGATGCCGACAAGCGCCTGAGCGTCGACATCGAGACAAGAGAAACACCGACCCGCGGAACCAGACACCGGCGTCGTAACGTCGAATCCTGCAGCAGTGATCCACGTTCGAAAAGGGGCCCATGATGCGACGGACGATGACGGTTCTGGCGGTGACGGCAACGCTGGTGCTCGGGGCATGCAGCGAGGGCAATGGTGGCACGGGAACCCAACTCAGTCCGGGGACACGCCTGATCGCCTCGTTGCAGCCGTTCGACGCATGCGGCGACCTGCTCGACTGGTTCCACACCGAGGGGGCAAAACGGGTTGGACCCTACGGACTGCCCGGCCTGGGGGGCTATGGCCTGATCATGCCCATGGTGGGAGGCAATCGGCTTTCCGGCCCGGCCATGGGCGGGGTTGCCGAGTCGACCTCCAAGGCGGTCGACACCGTCGCCCCCCAGGCCCTCCAGACCGGTGGTGACTATTCGGGCACCAACGTGCAGGAGGTCGGCGTCGACGAGGCCGACTTGGTCAAGACCGACGGGCGACGACTCGTCACCATCGGCCTCAATCGCCTGCAGGTGCTCGACACCACCGGCGAGCAGCCAAGCCTGTTGGGCACGGTGGCCCTTCCCACGGACCTGTGGAACCACCAGCTGCTGCTGGACGGCGATCGAGTCCTGGTGCTGTCGAACGGCATGAGTCCCGTGGAGGGGACGAGCGGCGAGCCCGGGGCGAGCCCCGACGAGGCCGTCAAGTCGATCATGCCCCCGTTGGCCGGGACGAACACCGCCGTCCTGACCGAGATCGATATCGCCGACCCGGCCAAGCCGGAGATCGTCGCCACCCTGACCATCGACGGCATGCAGGTCTCGGCACGATCGATCGGCCACACGGCGCGCATCGTGGTGCAATCCGACCCATCGGGTATGGGTTTTGTCAACGCACAGGGATCGAGGGGCGAGGACGTCGCCACCGAGGCGAACCGAGCGGTTATCAGGGAATCGACCCTTGATCAGTGGCTGCCTTCCTACACCCTTGATGACCGTCGCCCCGGCGGCGGTGCCGACGCCAAGGGTCGCCTCGTGGCGTGCGACCACGTCAGTCGACCCCCCGACTTCTCGGGCTTCGGCGCTCTCTCGGTGCTCACCATCGACCTGAGCAAGCCTCTCGCCCTGGGCGATGCCGTGAGCGTGCTTGCGGGCGGCCGGAACGTCTACGCCTCCACCGAGCACCTCTTCGTGGCCACGACCCGTTACGAGGAGCCGACGCCAGGATCGTCGGCGCCGGTATCGCCATCGGCACCGACGACCGAGATCCACGCCTTTGCGATCACCGGAGCAGACCCCGCCCGCTACCTCGCCTCCGGCCAGGTCGAGGGCACCCTGCTCAACCAGTTCTCGATGTCCGAGCACGAGGGCCATCTGCGGGTCGCCACGACCACCGAGCCCATCTTCGGGGCCACGCCGCCGGCCGAGCCCGTCGGGCCGGATGACGCCGTCCAATCGACGACCGATCGATCAAAGGCTGATCCAACCGCCGCCGTCTCCGAGAGCATGGTCAGCGTGTTGGCCTTCGACGAGGGACGACTCAGTCAGGTTGGCCAGGTCGCCGGACTGGGCAGGACCGAGCGGATCTACGCCGTGCGCTTCATCGGCGACCGCGGCTATGTGGTGACCTTCCGCCAGACCGACCCGCTCTATGTGCTCGACCTGTCCGACCCGAGCGCCCCTGCCGTTCGAGGCGAGCTGAAGGTTGCCGGATACTCGGCCTATCTGCACCCGGTCGGAGAGAACCTCCTGCTGGGACTGGGCCAGGATGCCACCGAACAGGGTGGCACGCAGGGCGCCCAACTCGCCCTCTTCGATGTCTCCGACCCGGCCAATCCGATCCGCCTCCATCACTTCACGATGCCCCAGTCGTCGTCGGAGGCCGAATACGACCACCATGCCTTCCTCTACTGGCCCAAGACCGGCCTCACCGTGATTCCGGTGCAGTCCTATGCCTCCCCGAACCCTTTCGTCGGCGCGCTGGCCGCCACGGTCGACCGCACGGCAGGCATCACGGAGAAGGGCCGGATCACCCAGCCCGTCACGAGCCCCTGGGAGGGCGCCATCCACCGTTCCCTCATGATCGGCGATCACCTCTACACCGTCTCGGAGGTTGGCGTGCTTGCGGTTGATCCCGCCACCTTGACCACCCAGGCCTGGATCGCCTTCCCGGCCTCGTAGGAGCGAGCTCAACCGTCACGTTTGCGCACGTGCTTTGCCGAGAACTACGGACGTGTCATTCGCAACGCAACGCAACGCAACGCATCGCATCGCATCGGCGAGGCTCAAAGATCATCCACAGCATAATGCCACGGTCACTCGGGATTGCTGCAGGTTCGGTCGACGGAGGGCCGGAAGGTCACGTTCCAACTCGTTGGGGCCGAAGTCGGCGACCGGTCGAGGAGTCCCGCCTCCAGCTGCCGGCTGACTGCTCACCGGGTCGGTCGGTCTAGTATCGCCCGATGCGCAAGTTGCCGTCGATGGAATGGCGTGGGTTCTCCCGGGTACGCGTCGTCGCAGCAGTGCTGCTGCTGCTGTTCACCGTCGTGACCGCCCGGTGGATGGTCAGTCCTTTCGACGATTGGGTTCCGTTGGTCCTGCCTCAGCAACTTCCGGCAGGGATTGGGCCGGGCGATCTTCCTACCGCAGCTCACTACCGCTGTTCGGCTCCGTTTGCTGGGCACCATGCGGCCTCAATCACTGAACAGGCCGGCGATGCACTCGAGCTTCAGACACTTTCACGTAAACCATGCGACGAGGTGTGGCCACAGCGCCGAGTGCTCGCTCTCACAGACCTCGTGATCGCTCTCGGTCTCTTCGTCGCTCTTGCCGTCTGGTCGTTTCGTCCCGAACCAACTGACACCCATGCTCGTAGGTCTCACTACCCTGATCCTCGACCCGCCATGGACTGACCAACCAACGGGTCTGCCCCTGCCCCTCGCGCGGCGGCGAATCAGGACATGCCACCGGGCGCAAGTGCTTTGCCCGCTTCGTGAAATCTCGAGAGGCCCGATCTCTGGTCCGCCCCTTCATGTCATTTCATTGTCATACCCTCCTGGGAGAATGGGGTCATGGGAATCACGGCGGTGCGGGAGCTGGGCGAGCGGTTGCATGCGCTCGTGGGCGCCTTCGAGCCGGGGACCTGTGACGGCGAGCTGGCCAAGCAGTACGTGGAGGCCTTTGCCCGTCTCGAACGACTTGCCGGTGCGGGAAAGACCCTGGCCCTGGCCCAGGTGGATCGCACCCGGGCCTGGGCACACGCAGGCAGCGATGCACGTTCGACCGCCGATTGGTTGGCCGGACAGACAGGCACTTCGCTCGGCGATGCCATTCGTGAGACCAACACCGCCCGCAACCTCGATGGTCTGGGCGCCACCGAGGAGGCCTTGCGTGACGGTGAGCTCTCGGGCCAACAGGCAAGCGCCATCACCGATGCCGCCGCTCAGGTGCCCGATGCCGAAGAGACCCTCCTGGAGCTGTC
>JACOTK010000071.1 GCA_016178435.1 Actinomycetota bacterium | reverse complement strand
GTGGGGCCTGGTGAACAAGGTCGTGCCCGGGGCGGATCTGGCAGCCGAGGTGAGGATCTGGGCCGACAAGTTGTTGGCGAAAAGTCCGACGGCATTGAAGGTCCTCAAGCATTCGTTCAACGCGGCGAGTGAGTCGGTGGCCGGTATCGGCACGATGGCTTGGGACACGCTCGATCTGTTCGTCGCGAGTGACGAGGCCCGAGAAGGGGTGAGCGCGTTCGCCGAGAAGCGACCTCCCGACTTCTCGCCCTACCGCTAGCCGGGCTTTCCGCCCTGGCCCGTGATCCGTGCGGGCGATCGCTCAGGGGCGGTTCGTCGCGAGCACCTCGGCGAGCAGGGTCCGGGCGTCGCCGCCGGGATCGCACTCGAGCAGGCAGGTCTCGTCGAACACCATCGAGGTCCGACCGGCTTGGTCCCAGCCCGACCACGTCGGAATATCCGGGTGGTTGGGGTCGCCGGAGTGCGCAAATGCCGTCCAGGCGGCATGCAGGTTGGCCGCCAGCTGTTGCATTGCGGGGGTGACCGGTCCACAAAGCCCCTTGACGCCCGGCTGATGCAGGTTGTCGAAGACGAAGGGAACCTCGAGCACGTGGCAGGCCCCGAGTGATCCGCCGAAAGCCGGGGTCGCCCAGGTGAAGAGGTAGCCGAACGACCCGTTCTGGTGCCGAGCATGCCGGTCGAGAAGTTCAATCGCGGGAAGGCGGAAGATGCGATCGGTCTCGATGGCCGCCCAGACCTGAGGGGCGCTGAGCTGGGGTCGAACGGCCCGGTACCGATCGAGGAGCGGAGCCCCGCTGCCGTTGCCCAGCCGTTTGTCGCAACGTTCGATCAGCGTCTCGTCGGTGAGCTGATTGGTCTGTTGGTCGAAGAGTGTGAAGAAACGGACCTCGTCGAGATTGGTGCCCACGAGCAGGTGAACCGGCGCCGAGTCTCCCCGGCCGATGGCGTCCAACGGCTCGTGGTTGATCACCGAGCCGTCGAGCACCGGACGCCAGGGCATGCCGGTTTGGAGGTGCAGTGCGCGTACGTCGGCCTGGGCGTCGAGGATGGCCTCGCACGGAACCCCCCGGAGCCGCTCCACCACCCCTTGGCCGGCGTCGAGCCCGAGGGCGTCGAGCAACTGTCGGGTGACCCGGGAAGCCTCGTCGGTGTCGATGACGTTGTCGGCGGCCCCACTTTGCAGGATGGCCTTGTGGAACAGGCCCTGTGCCGGCGCACACGCGAGCAGTGCCCCGATGCCCATGGCTCCGGCGGACTCACCGAAGAGGGTGACGTTGTCGGGATTTCCGCCGAAGCCTGCGATGTTGTCGCGTACCCAACGGAGGGCGGCAACCTGGTCGAGCAGTCCGGCGTTGCCCGACGATGCAAGCTCGTCGTCGAATGGCGCCAGGTGGAGGAATCCGAGCGCACCCAGCCGGTAGTTGACGGTGACCACGACCACCTCGCCGTTGAGGGCAAAGGCGGACCCGTCGTACCAGGGGGCACGACCGGACCCGGAGAGGAACGAGCCACCGTGGATCCATACCATCACCGGCCGCCTGGCATCATCGAGGCCGGCCGTCCAGATGTTGAGGGTGAGGCAGTCCTCGCTCATCTCCGGTGGTCTCGACCCGAGCATCCGATCCACGCTCGATGTGTTCTGCATCGACACCGCCGAGAAGGCGCCGGCCTCCCGAACGCCGACCCAGGGGCTCGGGGGTTGTGGGGGAGCGAAGCGCAGCCTGCCGATGGGCGCCCGTGCGTAGGGGATGCCCTTGAAGACGTGAGCCTCGCCGCTTCGTCCCCCCTGCAACAGGCCGAGCGATGTCTCCACCGGGCCGTTCACGGTGACATGCCGCAACGGCGCAGAACGGGATTGGCGCGGCTCATGCTTCAGGTGACGCCGGCGTAGTTCGCGAGGGCGGCCTCGACGGTGGTGGTGTCGACGCCAACCTCCTGGACGACTGCGTCGATCCAGGGGGAGCGGCCGCGGGCGGCCACGGTGAGGGGGCGGTCGAGGTCGGACATCTGGGGCTCGGTCCGCTGTTCGGTCCGCCGAAAAGACCCGGACCATCGGTGATGATCGAGCCGCGCACATCCTTGGACCGTGCCCCCGCTATCAGGAGCGCCACATAACCACCGAGTCCACGGCCAAGGATGGTGACGTTTCCAAGGTGAGCGATGGCGATGTCCACATCGGCCATCAGCATCTCACTGGTGTAGCCGCCCCCGAGAGGAACGGTCGATGCGCCATGGCCGGTAAAGTCCAGGGCCCACACGGGTCCGGGCCATGCGGCTGCCGATGTCGGCACCGAGACGGGCGAAGCCTCACCGAGACCGTGGCCAATCGGGCTTTGACATGGGTGAGCATGATGGTCTCGGAAGGGCTCATTGGTTTCTCGCGTGGTCTCGGTGGTTCATGTCGGTCAGGGCGTGGGGAGGAAGTCGAGAATGAGTGCCGCCACCTCGGTCGGGCGTTCGGCGTGCACGAAGTGCCCGGTTTCGGCGAGCGACTCCAGGCGCCCGCCCGGCGGGAGGTAGGGCAGGACGTCATGGGGTTTGGTTCCCCAGCTCATCGCGTCAGGCTCGAGACCGAGCACCCCCAGAAAGGGCATGCTCAGGCCCGGCATCCGCTGCAGAGCCCATTCCGGGCGCCACGGCCCGAACCCGCCGAGGCGCAGGGCGGGGTCGATCTTCCAGCGCCAGCCATCCTTGTCGTGGCGAGCGCCGACCGTGACGAGATAGCGAAGCCAATCAAGATCGAGGCGCGGGTTCATGACGGACCGGCGCCGCGCCAACTCGTCGATCGTTCCCGGACGACGGGTCTTGGTGCCTGCAGCGCGACGGTGATCCAGCCGCGACGCCAGTTCCTCGGCCAGCATGAGCGTCCGCTCGTGATCGGAGATGTCGGGTGACGGCCACTTCGAGGGAAGCCCGTCGAGGTTGAGCAGGTGGCTGATCCGGTGGGGCTGCGCGTCGGCAAGCTGCATCATCAGGTTGCCCCCCTTGGAGTGTCCGATGACCGGGCACGCCCCGGTCGTCACCGAGTCGAGGACGGCCAACGCGTCGCGCACGTCGGCGTCCCAGCTGTAGAGCGTCGCGTGTTGCGAATCGCCGTGTCCGCGCTGATCCCAGGCGACCACCCGCCATCCGGCGTCGGCAAGGAGTGGTGCGAGCAGATGGAAGGTTCCGGAGAAGTCGAACCCGCCATGGGCCAACAACAGGGGCGGAGCATCGGCGGAACCCCACTCATGGCATGCGATGTCCACTCCCCAGGATTGGATCATGGTGCGGCGATCGGGCCCGCGAGCGCCGGGGTAGGCCTTGGCTGCTGCGGATTCGGCGTCGTCAGGGGTCAGTGTCACCCCGAGATCGTACGTGACCACGGTCCGAAAACCGAGATCGGACACC
>JACOTK010000025.1 GCA_016178435.1 Actinomycetota bacterium | reverse complement strand
GTGCGCGATCAGAACCGGAGTGGCGAGCAGGGTCAGGCCGCCACCCACGAGGAATGACCAGGAGAACAGAGGCGTGCGCATGAGCGTCATGCCCGGAGCCCGCATGGCAAGGATCGTGGCCAGGATGATGACGATTGCTGCGCACACCGCAACGTTCAGGAAGATCAGGCTGAGCAGATAGAGGTCGATGCCGGTCTTGCTGCCGCCCGCAAGGCCACCGTCGGCGATGTAGGAAGCCAGGAGCAGTCCACCGGAAACGACGTATCCCCAGTAGGCAAAGCTTGCGCCCCGAGGGAAGGAGATCTCGGTCGCCCCGACCTGTAGCGGGACCAGGTAGGTTGCCAACCCAATGAAGAAGGGAACCAGGAAGAGGAAGACCGCAACCTCGCCGTGCAGCCTGTACACCTGTTGGAACGCACCGAGGTCGATGATGTCCATACCGCTCTCAAGGCGCTCACCGCCCAGCATCGAACCAAGGACACCGCCGACGACCAGGAACGCCAAGGACGTGACGATCCAGAGCCGACCGACGACTTTGTGATCGGTGGAGGTCAGCCAACCGGCAAGACCGGTGGGCGTCTCGATGAGAGAATCGTCCACACTCACCGGCGCAGCGATCTCGGTGTCAGGTCTTGTCTCGGTCATCGACATGAATCAGCACGAACCTCGGAATCGTCGCACAACGCCCTTTGGCGTCCTGCTCTGGCCTGGGTGACGGCCGATCGCGGCCGGACCGGACTCTACACACCATGAGTGTCGGGGGGAGAAATCCCCCCGATCTGCCCGCACCTGCAGCCTCACCTCACGCTCCCGACCGCAGAACCTGATCGAGCGCCATCGCCCCGAACAACAAGCTGATGTAGGTGATCGAATAGGTGAACATCGACATCGCGACCGCAGCCGTCGGGTTGCGCAACAGGCGCACGGCGTACCAGGTGAAGACGCCCCCGAGCACCACCGCCGAGCTCACGTAAAGCCACCCCATGTGTGCGACAGGCGCGAATATAAGCGTCAAGGCCCAAAGGAACAGGGTGTAGCCGAGCATGCGTACAGCCGTGGCTCGGAGGCTGACCACCGCCGGCAGCATAGGCACCCCCGCCGCCGCATAGTCGTCCTTGTATCGAACGGCAAGTGCCCAGAAGTGCGGCGGGGTCCAGTAGAAGATGATGGCGAAAAGCACCAGAGGTGCCCAGCCCAGGGAGTTCTCCACCGCAGCCCAACCCACCAGGACCGGCACCGCCCCCGCCGCACCCCCGATGACGATGTTCGACGTGGAGCTCCGCTTCAACCACATGGTGTAGATGAAGACGTAGAACAGGGTCGCCGAGACCGCCAACACGGCGCTGAGGAGATTGACCCAAGCCCACAGGGAAGCGAACGCCGCCACCTCGAGCCCGATCGCGAAGATCAGCGCGTGTTGAGGAGCGACCGCTCCGGTCACGAGAGGACGGTTCCGGGTCCGCTCCATGATCGCGTCGATGTCGCGATCGACGTACATGTTGATCGCGTTGGCCCCACCGGCGGCGAGCGTGCCGCCCAACAATGTTGCAAGCACCAGCCATCCCGACGGAAGGCCTCTCGCTGCGACGACCATGGTGGGGACCGTGGTGATCAAGAGCAGCTCGATGATGCGGGGCTTCGTCAGCGCCACATAGGCGCCGACCACCGAAACAAGCCGAGTGCGCCAGGGCACGGGCAGGGTCGCGGGATGCAGCACACTGCGAGGTTAGGGGAGCGGCGGGCACCGCCCAAGTCGAAGACTTCGGTGACCGCATTTACCATGTGGCCGTGGCTCCCATCAGCGTTTCCCCACGGACGTATCGCCACATCACCCGGGTGGCGCTCATTGCCCTGGTCTTCATCGTCGTCTCGGGGGGAGCAGTCCGCCTCACCGGCTCGGGGCTCGGCTGCACCGATTGGCCGAACTGCTCGCCCGGCAGGCTGACCCCGGTCAGTGCCGGCGATCTCCATGCCATGGTGGAGTTCGTCAACCGACTGGTGACCGGCCTGGTGTCCGTGGCGGTCATCGTGGCCGTGCTCGGCTCGCTGAGACGATCACCTCGGCGACATGATCTGACCATGCTGTCACTGGGCCTGGTGGCCGGAGTGATCGGCCAGATCGTGCTCGGCGGCCTCACGGTGCTCGTCGACCTGAGTCCTCCCTTTGTGATGGGCCATTTCCTCCTGTCCATGGTGCTCATCGGCGATGCGATGGTGTTGGTCCACCGCGCCGCGGAGGACGAAGGCCCTCGCGCGCCCGTGGTCGATGCCGTCACCACCACGCTGGGAAAGCTGCTTCTCGTCGCCGCCACGCTGGTGTTGTTCACCGGAACGGTGGTCACCGCTGCAGGTCCCCATGCCGGCGACGCGAACGTCGATCGTCTGAACCTGGACATCACCGAGGCTGCCCGGCTCCACGGTGGAAGCGTCATGATGCTGCTGGCGATCACGCTGCTGTTGATACGGCATCTCAGGCGTTCGGGCGCGCCCCCGTCGGCAAACCGCGCGGGCGAGTTGCTGCTCCTCGTTCTGGTCGCCCAGGCGGGGATCGGTTATACGCAGTACTTCACCGGCGTTCCGGCACTACTGGTCGGCTTCCACCTCCTGGGAGCGTCACTCGTTTGGTTGGCCTCCCTGCACCTCACGCTGACGTTCTCGCGACCCCCGATCCATCCCGGGACAAGGGTTCGCCCTCCCGCTCCCGTCTCCAGCGCATCTAACATGCAGTCATGACACCGCTTTCGATGTCGCTCGCTCCGGTCGAGGTCGACGAGCCGACATCGGATGAGTCCGTTTCCTCCGACACGCCCTGGATCGTCCTCGTCTGGAACGACCCGATCAACCTGATGTCGTACGTGACCTTCGTGTTGCAGAAGCTGTTCGGCTACAGCAGGGAGAAGGCGACGGCCCTGATGCTCGACGTGCACGAGAAAGGTCGGGCGGTGGTGGCGAGCGGCGCTCGCGAGAAGTGTGAGCTCGACGTGTTCCGCCTCCACGAGCATGGTCTTTGGGCGACCATGCAGCACGACTGATGACACAAGACCCCGCATGAGCCGGGGCCCCGTGCGTCGAACCCGTCAGGGCGACTTCGAGCTCAAGCTTTCGGAGCCCGAGCGTCGTCTCCTCGGTGATCTGATGGGACAGCTCGGCGCCGCGTTGGCAGATGAGCACCGGCCGAGTGACAATCCCGTCCTGCGGCGACTTTTCCCGGTTGCCCACCCCGATGACCCCGATCTCGAGGCCTCGTACCAGGGGCTGGTCGGCGACGACCTGGTAGATCTCCGCCGCGAGAAGCTGCGTGCGGTAAGCGACACCCTCGATGCGGGACGGGTCGACGAACAAGCTCTGCTGGCCTGGATGAACGTGGTCAACGATCTACGGCTGATCCTCGGAACCCACCTCGATGTCAGCGAGGACGACGATCTGAACCTGCTCGATCCGAACCACCCGGAGGCGGACACCTACGCCATATACGGCTACCTGGGCTACCTGCTCGACTCGATCATCGAGTCGCTCGCCTGAAGCCCCAGCCGATGGCCGCGCCACGGGCGGGTGTTCCTGGCGGGAGTAGCGGATTGCGCCGCGTGAGCTGCTAACGTCATTTGGGCCCGAAACGGACACCGAGCCCCCATCGTCTAGCGGCCTAGGACACCGCCCTTTCACGGCGGCAGCACGGGTTCGAATCCCGTTGGGGGTGCGCAAGAGCGGCGCAGACATAAGCGCTCACCCTGGTCCCGTAGTGCAGTCTGGAGTGCACGCCGCCCTGTCAAGGCGGAGGTCGCGGGTTCAAATCCCGTCGGGACCGCTGGGGACGTCCTATGGCGTCCCCGAATCAAGGTCGGGTAGCTCAGTTGGCAGAGCGCGCGCCTGAAAAGCGTGAGGTCACCGGATCGACGCCGGTCCCGACCACCAATTCCGGATTTGCCGCGCTCGTGATTCGGACCGACGGCGAGAGCCCTTGATGTGTCGTCCAGTCACAACTTCCTCCCGGCGGCCGCGCCGAGCAGCGCCGTTGAGCGTGACCCTTCCGATCCACCGATCACCGCCTGCCGTAGCCTGGGCCGATGGACATCCCAACGTCACGCCTGTCCGAGGTTCTGGCGAACGTGACGGCCGCGGAGCAGCGGTTCATCGGGGAGGTGACCACGAGGGTTGTCGATGACGCGACGGCGGCGCGACCCTCGAGGCTTCCCGGCTGGACGGTTGGTCACGTCCTGACGCACATCGCCCGCAATGCCGACAGCTGCTCGCGTCGCGTTGGGGCGGCCATGAAGAACGAGACAGCCGAGCAGTACGCCGGCGGCTACGCAGGTCGTTCGGCCGAGATCGAAGCGGGCGCGGCACGTTCGGCTCGGGAGCTCCTCGACGACCTCATCCAGTCTTCGGACCGACTGACGATCCTCTGGCCGGCCCTGACCCTTCCCGCCTGGGGGGCATCCACCTTGGATGTCGCCGGAAACGAGATTCCACTGTGGGTGCTGCCCGAACGCCGATGGCTGGAGCTCGAGCTGCACCTCATCGATCTCGATCTCGGCTTCACCCATGACGGTTGGTCGTCGGACCTTGTCGACATCTGGCTGCCCAGGCTGCGACCCTTGATGTCCACTCGCCTTCCGGATGGCGTCAAAGGCCCGACAGAAAGCGACTTCGAAGGGAACCGTGAAGAGCTTGCATGGCTGTTTGGACGCCTGCGGCGGCCCGATCTTCCCCTGTTGGCGCCATGGGGTTGACGATGACCTCCGCTCCCCTGGATCGACCGTGGTCGTCAGCCGACACCGAGCACGACAGGAAGCTCGTCGTGATGCGCGATCACGTGATGGCCCTCGGGCTCGGGTTGGGTGGCATCGTCGCTGACCCCCGTGTATCGGACGGCAACCATGCCCATGGCCCGGGCGCCCGCGATATCGGTACGGCGAATGTCGCCCACATGGGCTGTCCGTGCAGGGTCCGGGTTGCCGAGGCCCGAAAGGGCATGATCGAAGATCACCGATGACGGCTTGTAGTGGCCGACCTCGTCGGAAAACGACCAGTGATCAAAGAGCTCGAGCACGCCGTGCCTGCGGAGGTGGCCCCGGAGGATGACCGAGGGCGTGAAGCCAACGTCACAGACGATGCCAAGCGCAACCCCGGCCTCCCTCAGCGTGGCGAGACAATCCACGATGCCCTCCGTCAGGCGGAGATCGGCCGATTCACCCGACACCTCGAAGACCTCGATCAGCTCCCCGCGTACCGATGGCTCCAGATCGAGGTCCAGCTCCGCGAGGATGTGAGCCGCCGCAGCCGGTGCCAGGAACTGCTCGTCCGCCTTCCAGGACTCGACATAGCGCAGCCAGGCGCCTGCGTACGCTGCCTCCAACGCCTCTCGTTCGACGACAACTCCTGCCCCTGCGAGCAGATCGGTCCACACGCCGATGCGATGTGTCCGGAGGTCGACCCCATCCTCGAAGATGAGGGTGTTCCAATAGTCGAACGTGACCGCCTGAAAGCTCAAGAGCGTGCTTTGCCCCGACGCACCACGTCATCGGCGACGGCCGCGTCGGCCACGCCGGCAGCCACCAACTCGACCACCCGCTTGTTGAAGACACTCGGCACGACATAACCCGCCGACAGCTCGTCCTCGGGAACGGCACTGGCGATGGCCTTCGCGGCGGCGAGCTTCATGCCCTCGGTGATTCGGTAGGCCCCGACGTCGAGCGCGCCTCGAAAGATCCCTGGAAAGCACAACACGTTGTTGATCTGGTTGGGGTAGTCGCTGCGTCCGGTCGCGATGACCGAGACCAGTCCTTCGGCCTCTTCGGGGGTGATCTCCGGGTCAGGATTCGCGAGCGCGAAGACGATCGGGTCCTTGTGCATCACCCGCAGGTCGTCTCGCACCAGGAGGCCGGGAGCGCTCACCCCGACGAAGACGTCCGCACCGGGGAGCACCTCGTGAAGCGCGCCTCGACGCATCTCGGGGTTGGTTCGTTCCGCAAACCACTGCTTGGCCGCGTTGAGCTCGCTTCGCCCCTCGTAGACAGCGCCCTTGCGATCGACGCCGATCACGTTGGGCACGCCCGCCTGCAACAGGATCTTTGCGATGGCAACGCCGGCTGCGCCGACGCCGGCGATGACGACCTTGAGATCCTCCATCTTCTTGTCGACCACCATCAGGCTGTTCCAGAGCGCGGCGAGCACCACCACCGCTGTTCCGTGCTGATCGTCGTGAAACACCGGAATGCCGAGGGTCGCCTGCAGTTGCTCCTCGACCTCGAAACAACGCGGCGCTGCGACATCCTCCAGGTTGATGCCGCCGAAGACGGGCTCGAGGCGCTGCACCGCCTCGATCAGCTGGGCGGCGCCGCGGTCGACACCGTCCTCACCCGGACGATCGACCTTCAGACAGATGGGAAAGGCGTCGATGCCGGCGAACTCCTTGAACAGTTGCGCCTTGCCCTCCATGACCGGCAGGGATGCCTCGGGACCAAGGTCACCGAGTCCGAGGACCGCAGTTCCGTCGGTGACGATCGCTACCGAGTTCTTCTTGATCGTCAGTTCGTGCACCCGGTCGGGTTCGGCAGCGATCGCGTTGCACACACGGGCGACGCCGGGGGTGTACGCCATCGACAGGTCGTCACGGTTCTCGAGACGGATCTTGGACCGGACCTCGATCTTGCCTCCCTGGTGCAGCAGGAAGGTGCGGTCACGGACGTCACGGACCGTCACCCCGTCCAGTGCATGGATGACTTTGCGGATCTCCTCGACGTGGTCGTCGTTGCGGGCATCAACGCTGACGTCCTGGACGATACGGTTTCCCGTTCCGTCGACGATGTCGAGCGCGACGATGTTGCCGCCTGCCTCGCCGATGGCGGTTGCAAGACGGCCCAACGTGCCGGGGCGGTGATCGACCTCGACACGGATACAAACGGAATATGCAGCGCTAGGTGAGGCCATTGCCCCCTGAGGTTATCGGCCCCTGAGGGCCTTGCCCAAGATGGTCCTCCGCCGGGAGTCAGGAACGCGACTCCATGGCCATTGCCTCGACGCAACGAGCGACTTCCGAGGCCCGGAACCTGCGGTGCCCGCCAAGCGTACGGACCGCGGTGAGCTGTCCCTTGCGGGACCACCGGGTGACGGTCTTCGGGTTGACCCGAAACATCGCGGCCACCTCCGCCGGGGTCAGCAGGGGGTCTTCGTTCTGCGGCTGAAAAGCCATTGGTCCATCTCCTGTGTGTGGTGCGACTCAAGTGCGACGAATGCGGTGATGTTGGTGTGTCGGAACACGGAGATACGTGCCCGAATGCCTCAAAGGTACCGATGAAACCAATTGGAGAGAATGGCCCATTCGGATCATTTCCTTCCTGGACCCTGACTAGTCAAGCCTCGGTGTGGCTCCCCGACATCCCTTCGGACCTTCGGTAGAATGGGCTGCAAACCCACCCATCCCCTGCTCTTCTCAACCCGGACCATGGACGGGCCGATCATCGAGGAGCACCGCCGGGCAGGGAAAGGAAGGCATCGATGAACGAGCCAGGGACCGCCGTGAGTGACCATCTCCCCCGTGTCGCACCCGTTGGACCGCCACCCGACCGGACCGCCCTCCACCTCGAGGACCGCCACCACGTGTTGGGACTGGGTGACGACGACATCGTGGCCATCTACCGACTCATGTTGTTGACGCGTCGGCTCGACGAGCGGATCTGGAGCCTGAATCGCATGGGGAAGGCGCCTTTCGCCATCTCCGCACAGGGTCACGAAGGGGCGCAGGTCGCGTCGGCGTGGGCACTCCGTCATGCCATCCCCCGTCGTCCCCTCGACGACGCCGACCTCGCCGACCCGGCGCTCCTGGACGAGACCATGGACTGGGTGCTGCCGTACTACCGGGATCTCGGTGTCGTGCTCACCCTGGGCATGACACCCGAGGAGGTGCTCTTCAGTGTGTTGAGCAAGGGGGAGGACCCCAACTCCGGTGGCCGACAGATGCCGAACCACTGGGGGTCCCGAAGGCTCGGCATCATCAGCGGCTCATCGCCGATCGCCACGCAACTTCCCCATGCGGCGGGGCTCGCGATGGCGGCCCAGCTCCGTGGGACCGACCAGGTCACGATGTGCTGGTTCGGCGACGGCGCTGCCTCGAAAGGCGACTTCCACGAGGGGCTGAACTTTGCCGGCATCCACGGCCTACCCGTGGTGTTCATCTGCGAGAACAACGGCTATGCCATCTCGGTGCCTCTCGACGAGGAATCAGCCATTGACGACATCGCCCAGCACGCGCACTCCTACCGGATGCCGGGCATCATCGTGGACGGCAACGATGCGCTCGACGTCTACGCAGCAACGAGCGAAGCCATCCATCGCGCCCGCCGAGGCGGAGGACCCAGCTTGATCGAATGCAAGACCTACCGGTTCCTGGGCCACACCTCCGACGACGATGACAGCCGTTATCGTTCGACCGAGGAGGTCGAGCGGTGGCGGAAGAAGGATCCGGTCGCCCTGCTCCAGCAGTACCTCATCGAACAGCGCCTGTTGAGCGAGTCCACCGAGGCTCGCATGGAATCCGAGATTCAGGCCAGGGTGCAACGAGCGCTCGAGACCGCTGAGGCTGCCGAGGAGGCACCGCCCCAAACGGCCTTCACCAAGGTCTTCGCCCGTCCCCTGCAGCCTCTGTGCAATGCTCCCAACATCGAGGCGATCACGCCGGCAGCGAGAAGGGCGCCACGTCCGGAGCCTGATGGATCCGGCGAGGGCACAACCGAACGCAATGTGGTCGAGACCGTTCGCCACACCCTCAACCAGCTCATGACCCAGGACGAGCGCGTTGTCATCCTCGGCGAGGACGTCGGGGGGGCGGGCGGCGTCTTCCGTGCCACAGACGGGCTCCACAAGGCGTTCGGGGCCCGGTGTTTCGATACCCCACTTGCCGAGTCGTCGATCGTCGGCGTCGCCATCGGCCTCGCTCTCGCAGGGCTTCGGCCGGTCATGGAGATTCAGTTCGCCGACTTCATCCATTCCGCGTTCGACCAGATCGTCAGCGAAGCCGCCCGCATGTGCTACCGGTCCAACGGTGACTTCAACGTCCCGCTGGTGATCAGGGCGCCGTGGGGAGGAGGCATCCATGGAGCGCTCTATCACTCACAGTCCATCGAGGCCTTCTACGCACACGTGCCTGGCCTCAAGGTGGTTGCCCCGTCGACGCCTGCGGATGTGGCGGGCATGTTGCGAGAGGCCGTCCTCGACCCCGACCCGGTGCTCTTTCTCGAGCACAAGAAGACCTACCGCCTCATCAAGGGACCTGTCCCCAACGACCTTGATTGGCGCGTGCCGATCGGGGTCGCCGACATCGTTCGGCCCGGACACGACTGCTCGGTCATCACCTATGGACTCCATCGACACCTGGCCATCGAGGCCGCCGAGCAACTCGCGGGTGAGGGTTACTCGGTCGAGGTGATCGACCTGCGCACCATCTCGCCTTTCGATCGGGAAACCGTCGTGGAATCTGCCTGTCGAACCGGCCGGGTGCTGATCGTCCACGAGGACAACATCAGCTTCGGCGTCGGGGCTGAGGTGGCCGCGACCATCGCCGAGGAGGCGTTCTACGACCTCGACGTTCCGGTCCGTCGCCTTGCGACGCCCGACGTTCCGGCCTTCCCCTACGCCTCGTCGCTCGAGGCCCAGCTGCTGATCGGAACGGCCGACATCGTGACGGCCCTCCGGTCCCTCCTCGGCGAATAACCCCGCTCCGGGATCAACCGCCGCCCCTCGGGCGTCGGTCAGGCGCTCTCCCCGTGCGACTCTGTCGGGTCAACCCGACCCCCCTGTACGGGCTCGGGTTGCGGCTCAGGCGTCGGTCGGCCGAGCACCGGTTCCCGATCGGGCTCGGGTGTCTCCGGCTCCGGTCGGGGTTCCGAGGCGTCGGTCGGGCCGGCCTCGGTGGAGTGGGAGGATTCCGACCCGAGAGCCCCCTCTGGCGTTCCCGGGGCCGGTTGGCCGAACCCCCGACCTGC
>JACOTK010000079.1 GCA_016178435.1 Actinomycetota bacterium | reverse complement strand
GGTGGCCAGCCGACGCGCCTTGCGGCTGAAGATGCCCTGCGGGCGTACCAACAGCACCACGAACAGGATGGCGAAGACGATGGCTTCGGGCGATCCGGGGGTCGAGCCGAGGTACCTGCGGGTGAGGCTTTCGATCACGCCAATTGCGAGGCCACCGACGATGGCGCCCGGGGCGCTGGTCATGCCCCCCAGGATGGCCGCGGTGAAGGCCTGCGGGAGGGCGACGGTGAGAAATCCGGGCGAGATCGACTGGTTGTTCCAGCCCAGCAGGATCCCGGCGATGGCGCCCAGAACCCCGGCGAGCAGCCAGGTCAGCAGCTCGACGCGCTTGGGATCGAGGCCGACGACGGTTGCGGCGACTCGATTGTCCGCGCTTGCCCGAATGGCGAGACCCAAGGGCGTGCGTTCGATCAATGCCCACATGACCGCGCTCGTGACCGCCACGGTGCCGATGACCAACAGGCGCGTGGGCGTGAGGACCAGCCCGCCGACGGTGATACCGGTTCCGGTCAGCGGCGAGGGGAAGTCTCGTGCGGCCCCGAGGTAGCGGGCTTCGACGATGACCAGCAACGAGAGCAGCGCAATGGTGCCCACGAGAGGGGGGAGCCGCCCTCCCGATGATCGCCTGAGCAGGACGGCGGCGGACATGAGGGACAGGAGGCCTCCCGCCGCGATGCCGAGCATGACAGCGATGGGCCAGGGCCAATCGTGGGAGATGGCGAGGCCCGCAACGAGGAAGGTGGCAAAAGCGCCGATCTCGCCCTGGGCTGCGTTGAGGATGCGCGAGGAGTTGTGGATGAGCACGAGGCCAAGGGCCAACAAGGCATACGTCGAACCTCCTGCCAGTCCGCTGACGACAAAGGTGAGCAGATCACGCATGGAGCCTCAATTGCCTTTCGTCGGTCCCTCGGGCTCGTGGCGCCGGCTTGAAGGGGGAATCAGAACTTGTTGGTCCACTCCCCGACGACTTGATCGAACTGCATCTTGGACTTGTCGGCCCGCTGCACGACGACGCTGTCGCTGGCGATGTTGGTGCCCTTGAAATCGATGGGGTTGAACAGCTTGTTGTCGTAGCCCTTCATGTTGTCGAGAGCATCGAGGAACGTGCGGCGACTGAGGTTCTTTCCGGCTTTCTCGATGGCCTCGCGATAGATGTCGAACAGGCCCCACAGAAGCTCCCCGTCACTCGGGAAAGCCCGGTCGCCAAACGTCTCCTTCCATGCGGTGTGGGCTTGCTCGACGAGGGGCGATCCTGATTCCCGGGCGACCTTGATGGCAGCGAAGCCAAGGCACCCGGAGAGCTCGGCTGCATAGATCGGGTCGCTGTAGCCACAGGCAGCGGAGTTGGCGGGCATGAGAAACTGAGGCTTGTAGCCCTGCTCGGCGCAGCTTCTCGCCATCGTGCCGGCGATGGTCGGAAGCGCCAGGAAGAAGACCACCTCGGCGTTGGCCTGCTTGAGCTTGAGGCATTCCGCTGCCAGCTCGTTGGCATTGCCCTGCTTGTCCACGAGGTCATCGGCGGCCAGCGTTCCGCCGAGCCTCTTCAACTCGTCGCGGAAGACCTTGCGGGCGCCCTCGACGTTGGGGCTGTTGAACATGACCATGGCCGCCTTCTTGGTCTTGCCGCCCAGATCGTCGACGATGTACTCCGCCGCAAGCTTGGCCTGGCGGTCGTAGGTGTTGGTCAACGCACGGTAACCCGGCTGGTCGGTCAGACCGGCCTCACTGACGCCCAGGGAGAGGTAGGGAATGTTCTTGCCGAGCGCATACTGACCACACGCGACGATCTGATCGGCTCCTGAGGTGCCGGAGATGAACAGCACGTTCTTCGACTCCAGCTCGCGGCAGGCATCGAGTGCCTTCGCCACGTCGTAGCCGTCGTCGGCGAACTCGGCAACGACGGTCCGGCCATTGATGCCGCCGCCCTTGTTGACCGCTGCCCAGTAGGCCTTCGAGAGATCCTGGATGCCGAGGATGGAGCCGAGTGCGATGCCGCCCCGGGTCTCGGGAACGTGAATACCGATATGGACCTCGGTATCGGTCACGCCCACGGTCGAGTCGGGGATGGTGGCCTTCGCCGCCACGGTGGTGGGCGCCGCCTTGTCGATGTTGTCCTTGGTGGCCGAATCGCTCTTGTTCTTCGAGCCGCAGGCCGTCGCGACGAGCGTGACGACCAGTCCCACTGCCAGAATCCTGGCCCACCGTTGGCGTGATTCGTTCATGAAGCCCCCCTGATGCCTTGTGGTCAGATGACCACGAGTGATGCAGTGTGCGTAATCTTGACAGGTATCCCTGTCGGCAGGGCGGACCTTTCCTCCAGTCTTTTCACGAACTCTTCACCGAACGCCCGTTGACCGAGGGCTGCCTTTTGACGGCCGGCGAAATTCAAGCGACGATGCCGGGACGGTCGCCGAGACCGGTGCCACGATCGAGAACGACGAGCAGATCGATCACGACAAACGGGGGATGACATGGCCGGACCACTGAGCGGGTACAGGATTCTCGAGATCGCCGGCATCGGCCCGGGGCCGTTCGCCTCGATGTTGCTGGCCGACATGGGCGCGGACGTCATCCGTATCGATCGTTCCCAGGCGGTCATGGGCGGCGACCCGGACAAGCCACCTTTCGACCTCCTCAATCGTGGTCGACGCTCCATCGGGGTCGACCTGAAGAACCCCGACGGCATCGAGACCGTTCTCAAGCTGGTGGAGTCGTCCGACGCGCTCCTCGAGGGCTTTCGTCCGGGCGTGACCGAACGTCTCGGCATCGGCCCGGACGTCTGTCTCGCACGCAACCCCAAGCTGGTCTACGGACGCATGACAGGGTGGGGTCAGGACGGACCCTACGCCCAGGCTGCCGGACACGACATCAACTACATCTCGCTCGCCGGTGCGCTGGAGTCGATCGGCAGGAAGGGTCAGCCACCGAGCGTCCCGCTCAACCTGGTCGGCGACTTCGGCGGCGGCGCCATGTTCCTTGCCTTCGGGGTGGTGTGTGGGCTGCTCGAGGCTCAACGTTCGGGTCAGGGCCAAGTGGTCGATGCCGCCATGGTCGACGGCGCCGCGCTGCTCATGACGATGTTCTACAGCCTCAAGAACATGGGGTTTTGGAACCCCGAACGGGGCACCAACCTGTTGGATTCCGGCTCGCACTTCTACGACGTCTACGAGTGCGCCGACGGAAGGTACATCTCGATCGGCTCGATCGAGCCGCAGTTCTACGCGGAGCTGCTCCGCCTCTCGGGTTTGGGTGAGCAGCCTGACCTCGCCTTCCAGATGGACCAGTCGGCGTGGCCGGCCATGAAGGAGCGGGTCGCCGCGATCTTCAAGGCGAAGACCCGTGACGAGTGGTGCGCGATCATGGAGCACACCGATGTCTGCTTCGCCCCGGTTCTCTCGCTCGACGAGGCCCATCTGCACCCCCACAACGTGGCGCGTGGAACCTTCACCGAACGCAACGGGGTCCTGCAGCCGTCACCGGCACCACGTTTCAGCCGTACCGAGCCCGAGATCCAGCGTCCGCCGTCGCATCCCGGCCAGCACACCGACGAGGTGCTGTCCGAGTTCGGCATCTCGGAAGCCGACATCGCCAAGTTGCGGGAGGCGGGCGCCGTCAAGTGACCCGGACGTTGGTCTGCTTTCACGCCCATCCCGATGACGAGACGATCTCGACAGCGGGGGTCATGGCCCGCGCTGCTGCGGAGGGTCATCGTGTGGTCTTGGTCGTGGCGACCAGGGGTGAGCACGGGGAGGTCCCACCAGGGTTCCTCGACGAGGACGAGCTTCTCTGGCAGCGGCGGGAGGCTGAGACCCATGCGTCGGCGGCGATCCTGGGGGTGTCGCGGGTCGAGTTTCTCGGCTATGTCGATTCGGGGATGATCGACACCCACACCAACGAGGCGCCCGAGAGCTTCTGGCAGGCCGATATCGGCGAGGCGGCGCTGCGCCTCGCCGAGATCCTCCTCGAGGAGAAGGCCGACGTCCTGACGATCTACGACGATCACGGCAACTACGGCCACCCCGATCACATCCAGGTCCATCGGGTCGGGTCTCGGGCCGCGGAGATCGCGGGCACGCCGGCGGTCTACCAGGCCACCATGAACCGTGATCATTTCCGCAGGATGCTCTCGGCCATCGCCGGCCAGGAGGGTGAAGGCGGCCCTCGCCTGGAGGAGATCGAGGCTCTCGGACTGAGCGAGGACGAGCTCACGCATCGGGTGGATGTCACCGAGTTCATCGAGGCCAAGCGTGCCTCGATGCGTGCCCATGCCAGTCAGATCTCGGAGCAGTCGTTCTTCCTGTCGATGCCCGACGAGATCTTCGCGATGTCGTTCGGCATCGAGTGGTTTGCCCGTCACGGGGGTCCGCCCCGATCCGGTGACTGGGAAAGCCGGCTGTTCGCAGACTGAGTCTCTCTCGGCAATGATGGTCGGTCGGCCCCACATTTGGGTGTGGCCCTTGGTCAACGAAATTGAGGTAGGCACATGGCCCCCGAATGTCCCGCTCCCGACGGCTCAAGCCCCCGCACGACCCGGTTCAGCGGGCAGCCTCCCATGTGCATCGACCCGGCCAAGCGCTACACGGCGGAGATGGTCACCTCCATGGGGACCATGGTCATCGCCCTGGATCCCCTCGCTGCGCCCCTGACGGTCAACAACTTCGTCTTTCTGGCCCGCTACCACTATTACGACAGCATCATCTTCCACCGCATCATCAAGGGGTTCGTCTGCCAGGGCGGCGACCCGGAAGGCACCGGCATGGGTGGACCGGGTTACAAGTTCGCCGACGAGCTTCCTGCTCCCGGTCGTTACGAGATCGGCTCGATCGCCATGGCGAACGCCGGTCCGGCCACGAACGGCAGCCAGTTCTTCCTGATCAGCGGTCCCTCCGGCGCGAGCCTCCCCCCGCAGTACTCACTGTTCGGCAAGGTCGTCAAGGGCCTGGAGGTCGTCGCGGCGATGGAGTCGGTGCCGACCGGGCGGGGCGATC
Source organism: Actinomycetota bacterium (assembly GCA_016178435.1). Classification (GTDB taxonomy): domain Bacteria; phylum Actinomycetota; class Acidimicrobiia; order Acidimicrobiales; family CADCSY01; genus JACOTK01. The sequence continues at coordinate 2,665 of JACOTK010000079.1, read as the reverse complement.
GCCCGATCGACGATGTCGTCATCGAGTCGGTCACGATCACGGAGTCGGCGGAGTAACCTCAACCCCCGGACTCAGGGGTCCCCCGGACTCAGGGGTCCGATGGATGTCGGGTTCGAGATACACGACGTGAGCCGAGGGAACCGCCTGGCGGAGGCGGTCCTCGGCAGCGTTGATCGCCGCGGCGACCTCGGCGAAGGTCAGGCGGGCGTCCAGCTCGAGCTTGCCGGCGACGAGGAGCTCCTCGGGGCCGAGATGCAACGTGCGCAGGTGGATGAGCGAGCGCACCGCCGGAGCGTTCTCGACGGCATGTTTGATGGCATCGCGGTCCGCCGGGGATGCCGACTCGCCGATGAGGAGGCTCTTCATCTCCGTCGCCAGGATGCCGGCTATGACCACGAGCAGGATGCCGATGCCGAGGCTGCCCATGGCGTCCCACCGGGGGTTGGCGGTCACCTCGGCGGTGACCACGCCGGCCACGGCAAGCAGCAGACCCAGCTCGGCGCCGATGTCCTCGAGCAGGACCACGGGCAGCTCGGGACTCTTCGCGTGACGGATGAACTGCCACAGCGAGCCTTCTCCTCGTGCATCGTGAGCCTCGCGCAACGCGGTGCGAAGCGACATGGTCTCGAGCCCGATGGCAACAGCCAGGATGCCGATCGCAATGACTGGGGAGTCCAACTCGTGCGGGTCGCGCAACTTCGATATGCCTTCGTAGACCGCGAAAAGGCCGCCGAGGCTGAAGAGCACCAGCGCCACGACGAACGCCCAGAAGTACCGTTCGCGTCCGTAGCCGAACGGCCGATCCTCACCCGCCTCGCGAGAGGCGAGGCGTGAGCCGAGCAACAACAACGACTGGTTGCCGCAGTCGGCGAAGGAGTGGATGGCCTCGGCGAGCATCGAGGCGGCACCGGTGAGCAGGAAGCCCACGAGCTTGGAGACCGCGATGCCGAAATTGGCGATCAGGGCGGCCAGGACTGCCTTGCGGCTTCCTTCATGCATGGCTGAGCATGGTAACAACAAGGTCATGCAACGTTTGACCGCGACCGATTCCGAGGGCCTGCAGCGTCGTGCCGCCGGATCGCTCGCCGCGCATGGACTGCAAACCGGCGACCGTGTGGTGCTCGCCGTTCCCCCCTCGGCGAACCTGCTGTCGGTGGTGCTGGGCGCACTGCGGACCGGGGTGGTTCCGGTTCTTCTGAACCCGTCGCTGTTGGCGCATGAGCGCGCCCTGTTGATCGACGATTCCGAGCCGGCCATGGTCGTCGAGGATGCCCGGGTCATGGAGGAGCTCTTCGACGGAGCGCCCGTCGAGCTGCCTCCTGCGCCGTTGGCGCGTCCGATGCACTACACCTCGGGCACAACGGGACGACCCAAGGGTGTGTGGTCGGGGGTGCTCGACGATACGCAGGCCGAGGAACTGGTGCGCGAGGAGGCCGTTCTGTGGGGCTTTCGGGAGGACGACGTCCATCTGGTGTGCGCGCCCATGCACCACTCCGCGCCCGTGCGCTTCGCTGCGGGCACGTTGTTGGCCGGGGGAGAGGTGATCGTCCTGCCCCGTTTCGAGGCGGCAGCGGTCGCCGAGGCCATCGTGCGCCATCGTCCAACCACGACCTTCATGGCCCCGGCGCATCTGCAGCGACTGCTCGCTGCATTCGATCAGCTCGGATCAGTGCCCGATCTGTCGTCGTTTCGTCTGCTCGCCCACGCCGGGTCGCCCTGTCCGGAGCTGCTGAAGCATCGTGTCATGGCGGCGTTTCCCACCGGCTCCGTCTGGGAGTTCTACGGGTCGACCGAGGGTCAGTTCACGGCTTGCTCGCCGGAGGACTGGGCGGGCAACCGGGGCACCGTGGGACGTGCCCGTCCGGGTCGGGTGATGACGGCGGACGCCGACGGCATCCTGTGGTGCGAGACGCCCCCGCACGCGCGCTTCTCCTACTGGCGCGACGCCGAGCGGACGGCGGCCGCCTGGAGGGGCAATGCGTTCAGCGTCGGCGACATCGGACGCATCGACGATGAGGGCTTTGTCCATCTCGACGGACGACGGGACGATCTGATCATCACCGGTGGCGTCAATGTCTATCCCGTCGAGGTCGAACAGGCGCTGGCCGGTTTTCCCGGCGTGATGCAGGTGGCGGTGTTCGGCGTGCCCGACGATCGCTGGGGCATGCGTCTCTGTGCAGCGGTGACCGGTGGTGTCGACCTGGAGGCGCTCGCCGCGTACGGTCGCACCCGCCTCGCTGCGTACAAATGCCCCAAGGATCTCATCGCCGTCCCCGTCATTCCCCACACCGAGAACGGAAAGGTGCGCCGTTCCACCCTCGCCGCCGATCTCGGCCTGGAGGCATCGGGACCGGCGACCTGACCTCGACGGGATGCTTGAAGCGTCAGGGCGCTGCATCTCTCGACGATCGGCATCGTCCGAATGGCACGGCCTTTCCCGACAACAATCCCTCTTCAGGGATGTACCGACTTCTCAAGTCGGTCGAACCCGTACCCCGGGTCCAATGAGCAACGGGCTCATCCATGGATCGGGTAGCCGGTCCGTCCGGGCACAGGTGGCGTTCAGGGCTGCGGCTGGGGCGCGAACTGGGCGAAATCGGCCCGCGTGAGGGGTCTGGAGGTGGCTGCGCCGGTCCCGTCCGGAACATCACTGAGCTCACCGTCG
>JACOTK010000078.1 GCA_016178435.1 Actinomycetota bacterium | reverse complement strand
GCAGAGGACCCAGGCAAAGACCACGATCCTGCGCTTGTTGTAACACCATCTACCCAGACGTTCCATTGCCAAGCTCCTGTTCAGGATGACGAGTCACCCGTTGGCTCCATTGGCCCCCGGTCTCCTTTGTACATGCAACTACCGTCGAATGGCCAGTTCCGTCGGGCCTCGTCGAGATCCGGCTTCTCGCATCCACCGGGCCCGACTCACTACCATGCGCTCATGGATTTCGAGCTCCCCGCAGAAGACGACCCCCGCCGCATCGCCGTTCGCACCTGGCTTCAGGAAAATCCCTCTCCCTCGGGACGCCAACTGGCCGAGGCCGGCTACGTGGTTCCTCATTGGGTCGCGCCATGGGGACTGGAGGCGGACCCCATCCACCAGCTGATCATCGACGATGAGCTCAAGAGGGCTCGGGTCTCCAGGCCGATGAACCCGATCGGCATCGGCTGGGCGGGTCCCACGATCGTTCACGCCGGCACTCCCGAGCAGAAGGAGCGCTACCTCTTCCCCCTTCTGGCCGGCGAGGAGATGTGGTGTCAGTTGTTCAGCGAGCCGGGTGCGGGGTCGGACCTTGCCAACCTCGGCACGCGCGCGATTCGTGACGGTGACGAGTACATCGTGAACGGCTCGAAGATCTGGACCTCGCTGGCTCAATGGTCGAAGTTCGGCATTCTCATCGCTCGCACCAACCCTGATGCCGCCAAGCACAAGGGCGTGTCGTACTTCATCTGCCCCATGGACACCCCCGGGATCGAGATCCGCCCGATCATCGAGATGACCGGTGGCCATACCTTCAACGAGGTCTTCTTCACCGATGTGCGCATCCCTGCGGAGAACCTCGTGGGCCAGGAGAACGAAGGTTGGACCCTGGCCAAGGTGACGCTCGGCAACGAGCGGGTCTCGCTCTCCGGTGGCGGGGCGCTGTGGGGCAACGGTCCATCGGCGGTCGATCTGATCAATCTGGTCCGCCAACAGGGTGGGGTCAGTGATCCGACGCTCCGTCAAAAGGTTGCGAAGCTGCACATCGAGGCCGAGATCCTGCGCCTGATCAGGCTCCGCACGGTGACCGCTGCGATCAAGGGCCGTCCCCCGGGACCCGAGGCCTCGGTGCGCAAGGCCCTGTCCGACGAGCATGGTCAGAACATCATGGGATTGGCGAAAGAGCTCTCGGGCGCCGGGGGCATGCTGGCCGATCATGGACCGTTGGGGGCGCCGGCGGACATGTGGCACCACGGCTTCCTTTTCGCTCCGGCGTTGACGGTGGGAGGCGGAACATCCGAGGTCCAACGAAACATCATCGGCGAACGGGTGCTGGATCTTCCCCACGACATCGATGTCGAGGCCGGCAAGTCCTGGGCAGAGGCGAGGCGGGGATAGCCGGGGAGTGACAGCCAGACGACGACCGGGAGGTCTTTGACTCTCCCGTGCAGAACCGTGTCGGCAGAACAGGGTGGCTTGCGGAATACTGCTGGGTGAGACTATTGTCACCAAAAATCTTACGGGAGGCAGGGAGCCACCCGTGGGGTGTCGAACAGCTTCCCACGTAGAACGACCCCACGTCTGGGGTTGAGCCCTTATTGCGGGATATCCAGCCGGGAGAAAGCACACAGTGGCATACGTCAACGCAGTCCTGGTGGGGATCTTCACCGGCGGCGCCTACGCCCTCATCGCGCGCGAATGGCCCCCGGTGCTTGGCGCATTGGTTGCCTTGGCAGTGACCATGGCCTACGGCATGGCCGTCGAGCGCCTGGCCATTCGACCTGTTCGCCATGGATCCAGCACGACCAAGTTGATCGCGACGTTGGGCGTGCTGGCCCTGACCACCGGCTTGTTGTTGCTCGTCTACGGGTTCGAGCCAACCAGCGCCCCGCTGCTTCTTCCCGACCGGCTGGTTTCGCTCGGATCGCTGCGCATCACCTACCAGCAGGTCACGGTGCTCATTGTCGCAGGCGTCGCTGCCGGCGTGCTCGGCTGGTTTCTCCAGACCACACGTTTCGGCATCGCCGTGCGAGCGGTCGCCCAGAACGCGGAGACCTCCCGATTGATGGGAGTGTCACTGACCCAGGTGGCCCGATTCAACTGGCTCCTGGGTTCGGCGCTGGCCGGCATCACCGGCATTCTGTTGGCCCCGCTTTCACCCGTGACCGCGGCCACCTTCACGCTCTTGTTGGCCAAGGCATTGACCGGAACGCTTTTCGGCGGGTTGATGTCCCTGCCCCTTGCCTTTGCCGGAGGCATCGCCGTTGGTGTCCTGGACAGCCTCACGATCATGAAGAGCTCGAGTCCGGGCGCCAAGGAACTTGTCACCTTGATTGTGGTCGTCGGACTGCTGGTCTTCCGTCGAAGCTGGGCGCCGGAGATGATCACGGCGCCCGCTGCGGAGATGAAGCGGCCCAACGTGGTGTTGAATCGCATTCGCGCCACTCTCGCGGGTCCCTGGAGCCGCCTGGGTCCCCGCGCCCCGTTGATCGTTGCGGTGACGATCCTCGCGGTCCTGATCGGCAACCAGATCCAACAGGGCAACACGAGCTCGGGCTACTGGGGGTTCGTGGGCGCTCGAGGGCTGTTCTTCGTCATCGAGGCACTGAGCCTGGTGATCCTGGTGGGCTGGGGGGGACAGGCAAGCCTGATGCACGGCGCCTATGTGGGCATCGGTGCGTTCACCACCGCCTATCTCGTGGTGGAGCGAGGCGTGCCGCTGGAATTGGCGATCGTGCTCGCGGGCGTGGCAGGCATGTTGATGGGCGCCCTGGCCGGACTGCCTGCGCTGCGCCTTTCGGGGTTGCAGTTCGGTATCGCCTCGCTTGCGTTTGCCGGTGCGGCATCGGAATGGCTGTTCCGTCGGCCGGAGTTCCCCAAGTCGTTGCCCCGTGGCACGTTCTTCGGGGTGGACCTCTTCGATGACCTCAACCTGTTCCTGGTCATGCTTCCGATCACGATCATCCTCTACGTCCTGGTCTGGAACCTCCGACGATCGACCTTCGGGCCCCTGCTCCTGTCCTCGCGGGACGCCGGCACCACCGTGGCGCACTTCGGTATCGAGTCGATGAGCGGGCCGTTGATTGCGGGCATCGTGTTCGGCATCGTCCCCCAGCTGATCCAGAAGGAGTCGGGACCGAGCGCGAGCGCGCTTCCCGATGTCATCGCCGGCGCAACGGTCATCCTGTTGATCGCCCTGCGACCCCGAGGGCTTGCCTCCCTCTTCGAGAGGCCGAAGTCGCGGGGCTCGACCGAGGGTTCGGACGGCGGGCCGGCAATAACCCATCGAGGTGCGCACAGTGGCCGTTTCGACTTCGTCATCGGCCGTCGTGAGGCACGGGCAAGGCAGTCGGGGAACGTCGCCGGCCGGCCCGGGCGTCTGCGGCATGAAGCAGGAATTGACAATACCGCAGTGATTGAGGTAACGGCGCAGCAGGAGACAGAGGACACGGTGGGGAACACCTCCATTGCGATGTCGGCGACAGGTTCGGCAACTCGATCCACAAAGGGGGCTCGCCGATGAGGTGGGTGCGTTCAGTGCTTGGAGTGTGCGGCTCCGGTCTCTTGGTGTCGGGGCTTGTGGCCTTCCCGGTCCAGGCTCAGGAGGGATCCTCGCCCGCAAAGGTGGGACAGGCAGCCGTAAAGGCACCGACGTCGTTCGTGGTCGAGACCAGCGCCTCGGCAATCCAGATTGACCTTTCCGCCCCCACGCTCCTCCCTCTCGACATCAACGTCGGCATCGGCTACGCAGGCACCAACTTCAACAGCCAGCCCCTGATCAAGACCAATGCGGCGCCCATGTACCTGCCGCTGCTCGGCTCGCTTGGCCTCCTGGGCGGTTGGGCCGGCGTCCCCGATCTGCTCGTCGGATTGTTGCCGGGCCTGGTGATCGGCCTGCCGACCTTCTGGGGATTGCCCCAACTGTCCCTTGACGCGGATCAGCTCGGGAAGACCATCGCACCCGTCCAACCGATCCTCAAGGAGATCTGGCCCAAGAAGGAGCCGGTGCTCGGTTGCGAGAGCTTCTACCCCGGTGACGTGGCGCAGGCCGAGTGTGGTGGCAGTGCCGACGATGTCCTGGGCTTTCAGGTCAAATCGAGTGGTGCAAAGACCACGGTCGTGGGTGACCCTCTCGACGCCTCGAAAATGCACACCGAGGCAACGGCCTCGGTCCTGGCCGTGAAGACGGTCAAGAAGGCAGGATTCGTGCCATTCTCGACGGAGCTCGCAAAGTCGTCGACCGCCGCACGGGTGGAGAACGGCATCGTCAAGGCAGGTGTCTCGACCTCGCTCGGTGAGATCACCATCGGGGGCATCCTCAAGATCGCCGCCTTGGAGTCAAGTGTCTCCGCCGAGCTCGGTGGCACCAAGGAAACGGCGGCCGTGAGCGAGCGGCGATGCAAGATCGTGGGAGCCAGCATCCTGGGCATTCCCATCGAGTTCGGTGACGGCGGGATCCAGTTGGCCAATGCAGCCAAGGTTCCCCTCGTTGTCGACGGCGCGATGGCCATCGCCAACGAGGGGTTGCGCAAGGCCGGGATCATCATTGCCAAGGCAGGCGAGACCACCGCCGATCTGCCGGTACCCGGTGGCTCGGGGGCCGGATTCGACCCGGGCATCCTCAAGATCACGCCGTACCCCGGCATCGAGACCAAGATGGCCGAGGACGGAACATCCATGGAGACAAACTTCGGGTGTCTGGAGATTCACTACCGGGTGCCCGTCAGCGGACTCGATGTCAAGCTCAACCTCGGCCGGGTTGCGATGAAGATGGGTGCCTTCATCGACCCGGAGTTCGGTGCTCCGACCGACGAGGGGTTCAGCCCGGCCCCATCCACCGTCCCGAGCTCCTCGACGTCACCGACCGATGTGGGCGGGACCACCACCGACACCGGTCCGGTCGCACAGCTGATCGATCTCGGCGCCACGCCGGTGGGTGAGGCCGACACCACGGTGCTGGCGGATCTTCCCGCCCCGGACACATCGTCGACGAAGTTTCTGAAGGAGTCCCCCAAGGTGCTGGCTGCATCGTGGGGGATCAAGGGTGGTTGGTTCGCCCCCTTTGCCCTCCTTGTGCTCGCTCTGCCCTTACTCGCCTACGCACGCCGTGCGGCCCTGATCAGGAGGTAATGCAAATGGATACGAATGCCCCAAACGACCCATCCCTTTCCCGAGAGCTCGAGGCACACCCCTTGAGGGGTCTGGCGTCGATTCCGGCAACACCGCGCACGCCTCGTCAGTTGGGTTCGCTCGACTGGCGTCAGGCGCTGGGCATCGGGCTCGTCATCCTTGGCACGATCTCGGTCATCGTTGCCTGGTACGGGGTGTCGGGCACCCTTGATCCGGGCAAGCAGATGCCCTACATCAGCTCCGGTGGCTTCGGCGGAGCGGTGCTGATCGCCATCGGCGTGACCCTGCTCTCGAGCTTCGAGCATGCCCGCGACCGAGCAGCCCTCGAGGTGATCCTCGATCGCCTCGATGCCATCGACGTGCGTCTCGGCGACATCGAGGCCGGCCAGGATGAGGCAAGCCAGGTGATCGTTCTCGACGAGCCGCCCGTCGTCGAACGACGCCCTCGTGCGCCTCGCACGGCTCGCGCAGCGACAACTCGTGCATCGACCTCGGGAACCGCGACACGCAGCGCCGCCCGACCACGCGCTCGTAGCTGATGGCGCCACGAGTCCCCCAGGCCGTGGCGACCCCGCGAGCCGCCAGACCACAGCGCGCGCCGTTGCAGGCCCGAGGTTCCCGGGAGGAGGCTGATCCGGACGGAGTCGGCCGGGATTTCACCCGAGACCGCTCGATGGCTCTGCTCAGCGTGCAGGGCGTCACCGTTCGTTTCGGTGGCCTGGTGGCGAATGATCAGGTCGACCTCGACGTCATGCCCGGGGAGATCACGGCGCTGATCGGCCCGAACGGCGCCGGGAAGACAACGCTGTTCAATGTGATCACCGGGGCACAGGCCCCCACCTCCGGACGGGTGACGTTCGGCGGCGCCGACATCACCGATCTTGATCGCTCGGCACGCGCTCGCCTCGGCATGGCCCGAACCTTCCAGAACCTGTCGCTTGTCCCGTCGCTGAGTGTGCTCGACAACGCCACCGTCGGCCTGGGCCGTTTTCGGTGGGCCGGTCTCATCTCCTCGATGCTCTCGTTGCCACGGGCGATCCACCAGGACCGGCTGATCCGCGAGATCGCGACCGGCGCCCTCGAGTTCGTCGGCATGGGTGACTCGCTGGGACGTCTGACCGGTGACCTGCCGTACGGTGACCGGCGTCGTCTGGAGTTGGCGCGCGCGCTCGCCCTGCAGCCCCGTATCCTTCTTCTCGACGAGCCCTCGGCGGGCATGGGCCCCACCGAGACGGCCAATCTGGCCACCACCATTCGCCGGGCCCGCGACGAGTTGGGTGTGACGGTGTTGCTGGTCGAGCACGACATGTCCTTTGTCCGCACCCTGGCCGAGTACTGCACGGTCCTCGAGTTCGGCAGGGTCATCGCCTCCGGGGTCACCGCCCAGGTGATGGAGGATCCACGAGTGGCCGAGGCTTATCTGGGAACGAGAGGGACCACCGGTGCTTGAAGTCCAAGGTCTGCATGTCAACTACGGGCCCGTTCCGGCGGTGCGTGGCATCGATCTCGTCGTCAATCCCGGTGAGGCCATCGCGGTGTTGGGCCGCAACGGGGCCGGCAAGACCACGACCTTGAAGGCGATGGCCGGCCTCCTGCCGGTGACGGCGGGCTCGATTCGCATCGATGGCACGGACATCACCAACCTTCCTGCCGAGAAGCGGCTGAAGCTCGGTATTGCGTTGGTTCCCGAGGGTCGCGGCATGTTCCCCCAGCTGAGTGTGCGGGAAAGCCTGACCATGGGTGCGTACCACCGGAAGCTGAGTCACGCGGAGGTCCGTTCGGAGTTGGCACGTGTGACGGAACGCCTGCCCCGCTTGACCGAACGTCTCGACCAGGCATCGGGAAGTCTGTCCGGAGGCGAGCAGCAGATGCTCGCCGTCGCTCGTGGCTTGATGAGCGCGCCTCGCATCATCCTGGTCGACGAGCCATCCCTCGGGTTGGCGCCGATCGTGATCGAACAGCTCTACGATCTTTTTGTCGACCTCAAGAAGGAAGGTTTGACGATTCTCGTCGTCGAGCAATATGTCGAGCTTGCACTTGGCTTTGCTGATCGGGCATACGTGCTCGACAAGGGGGAAGTAGCGGTATCGGGGGGAGCATCCGAGCTCGCAGCCTCACCGGAATTGGTGGAGGCCTATCTGTCCGCAGCCCCTGAGGAGGTTCATTCGTGAAGCGGTGGTCGACGGTTCTGATTGTCATGACAGCCATGATCGCAAGTGCTTGCGGTACCCGGGTTCCTGTCGACCAGGCCCTCCAGGTGGGAGGGTCCGGGGACGCCTCGACGATCGACTCGTCCGGTGGAGCCGTGAGCTCCGATGCCGGCGGATCCGTCGCCTCGACGGATCCTGCCGCCTCAACCGGTCCCGGAGCCGGAACGGCGACGGCCAAGTCCGGTGTCGCCCCCTCCAAGGCGACCGGGTCAGGCTCGGGCGGTGGAACCGCCACTCCTGCTCCCGGTGCGGTTGCGCCGGTTGCGGGCGCAAAGCCTACGACGAACGACGGGCCCTCCGATGACGGCGTGACCGACACCGAGATTCGGATCGGTTCATCGGGTCCGCTTTCCGGCGTGGCGGGCTTCCTCGGTGACGAGGCGTTTGGCGCCATCGACTCCTACTTCCAGTCGGTCAACGCCAAGGGTGGCGTCAACGGTCGCAAGTTGCGCCTCGTCACCTACGACGACCGGCTCGACGCCTCCCAGACCCTGGCCAACGTGCGCAAGCTCTACGAGCAGGACAAGGTCCTCGGTTTGATGTTGGCCTTCGGTGACCCGGTAGCGGACTATGTGACCCGCAACAACATTCCGACCGTCGTCTTCGGGGTGACGCCCCTGTCGTTCTCCTCCAAGTTCCCCACGGTCTATCCCTTGGTCGGCAACGCCTTGTTGTGGACCCAGGAGGCGATCACCGGCATGAAGGCCCAGGGACTGTTCAAGCCGGGCATGAAGGTCGGCATGATTTATGACACCCAGATCTTCGATGTGACCCCCTACGTTCCGTACCTCAAGGAGGCCTGGGAGGACGCGGGCGCCAAGGTCGTGGTCGCCGATCCCTTCAACCTCACCGACGGCGATTGCACAAGCCTCGTGCTGAAGATGAAGGACGCCGGAGTTGACTGGTGGGATTTCCAGGGCCTGGGATGGGTGCTGTGCGCCTCGGCTGCACAGCGCCAGCAGTATCGTCCGACGATTGGATGGGGTTCCTGGGCAACCAGCGTGGGCGGATTGGCCACCCAGGTGGGTCCGTGGGTCGATGGCATGTGGGGTGGTTCGAACGGGGACCAGCCTGACGGAGCGCCTCGTCAGAAGACGGCGGCTCACGACGAGTACGTTGGCGCCATCAAGCGCTATCACCCGAACATCTCGGCTCCGGTGCATCTCGATTCCCCTGCGACCATCGGCTATTGGTCGGGAGCGAAGCTGATCGCCTCGGCGATCGCGGCACAGGGCAAGAGCGTGACGAAGGCCGGGGTGAACGACTGGATCGCCAAGGTCGAGAACTTCGATGTCGGGATCACGCCCCCCATCGTCTCGATGGCCCCGAACTGCAAGACCGGTTCGGAGCTGGTGTGGCTCGGGCAGTGGAAGTGGGACAGCGCCAAGAAGGAGGCCTACCGCAAGCCGCAGTCGGGCTATCTGACAAGTGAGCAGAAGGACAAGTACGGCGGCAAGTGCTTCCTCACCAAGCTCAGCGACTCGATGGGATGAGCTCGGGGGTCCCGATCACCGCCTGATCCCGATCACCGCTTCGTCCCGAGCGTCGGATCGGTCTCGGCGTCGTCGGCGGCGATTGCCCAGATGCGTCGTCCCGCATCGAGGAGGGCTCCGGCGGGTTCGGTTGCGCCCAGGCGCCGAGCTGCGAGTGCCTGTTCGATGACGGCGGTGGCGAGGCGCAGTGTGCGGGCGGCCTCGGTGAGCGTGAGCTCGGGCAGGCTGATGGCCAGCGCGTCGGTGCTGCGCACGAGAGCCGTCTGCTGCTTGGCCGCTTCGGCATCGTCGGTGCTCGGCGATGTCCAGTCGATGCTGTCGATGATCCCGGCGACGGCGACTGCCTGGCGACGGACCTCGGTGTGCCATGCCGCCTCACCCAACGGTCGTTCCGAAGCAGGGGCAACGCCAGGGCCCGCTCCGGTGCCGGGGGCTTCGGCGGCGAAATCGGGGATCGCGGGACTGGTGAGCACGCGTTGGCCCGATGCCGAGGGAGCACCGTTCGTTGCGATGTCCAGAGCGATCCGAGCCCGATCGAACACCCGGTCCGCCAGGAGCTTCACCCGAACGGCGAGGCCACTTCGGCCGGTGTCGGCAACACCGTCGGCGCCTTGAAGCAGGCGGGTGGAGATCTGATAGAGCACCATGGCCTCGGTCGCGTAGACCTTGACCTGCTCGGCCCCTCGCGGGACCTTCAACTCGGCCACCGCGGCGAGGGTCTGGGTCACCTGATCCTCGAAGGCGACCGCTCGTCGCGCCAATTCGGCTCCGGCCAGGGTTCCCGCTCGGAGCTCGCGATCGAGAACCTGGACGCTGCCGGCAAAGGCGACCGAAAGATTGACGGCTCCGGAGAGCTCCTCGTCGAGCTTGATGAGCGCCGGGTCGGGCGCCTTCGTCGTCGAGGTTTGGAGCCTCGGGGTGGGTTTTGGTGGGTCATCCGAGGTGACAATGGAGCTGATCGTCAACCCTGCGGCCAACACGAGAACCGCTCCGCTGATGAGCGCGGTCCGGCGCGAGACCGCTGTCGTCGATGCCGGGTCGCCTTGTCTGGACTTGGCTGATGCGGTCATGAGTGGGGTGGACCTGGGAACCTCTCTGCTCAACGCTGCTCAAACGTCCGGGCCATCGGCGTGGGAAACGAATCTATCCCCATGAACCGGGTGGAGCCGTCCGCTGAACCTTGACGCGTGTATGTAGTAAACATGGCCGTGAGCTGCGGTCGGGGGATGGCCTGCGGCTGCCGTAACACGATACGAGGGGGACACCGTGAGCGATGTCGGATTTTGGAAGATTGCCCAGTCCGATCCCGACCGGCTTGGTCTGGTGGATGCGGAGGGGGTCGAGTCGACCTTCGGCGAGCTCTTGTCGCGGGTGAACCAGGTCGCGCACGGTCTACGCGCCCGGGGGCTCACCAGGGGCGACAACGTTGCGGTCGTACTGCCCAACGTCAGCGAGTTCCTCGAGACCTACATGGCCGCGATGCAGATCGGGCTGTACATCACGCCCGTCAACTTTCATCTCACCGGCCCGGAGATCGCCTACATCCTCGGCGATGCCGAGGCGAAGGCATTCATCCTCGGCGAGCGGTATGCCGATGCGGGCACCGCAGCGATCAAGGAGATCGGGTTTCCCGAGTCGCACGTCTTCACGGTCGGCGAGATCGAGGGCCTGCAGACCTACGAGGCGTTGGTTGCGGGCCAGCCCACCACGCTCCCCGACGACCGTCTTTCGGGCCAGACCATGTTGTACACCTCGGGCACGACCGGTCGTCCGAAGGGCGTTCGCCGTCCGCTGAGCGACATCGATCCCGATACCGGGGCGAGCTTGGCGTCATTGCTGGCCGGTTTGTTCGACATCAAGAGCGGCGAGGGCGCGCACCTTGCGGCCGGCCCGCTCTACCATGCAGCGCCTCTCGGTTTCGGTACCGGAGCGATGCATCTGGGCCAGGCTCTCGTGCTGATGGACAAGTGGAGTCCCGAGCTCACCCTGAAGCTGATCGACCGTTACCACATCACCACCTCGCACATGGTGCCGACGATGTTCCACCGCCTACTCGCCCTTCCCGACGAGGTGAAGAAGCAGTACGACACGAGCTCGTTGTCCAATGTCATCCATGCCGCCGCGCCCTGTCCGGTGGACGTGAAACGGCGCATGATCGAGTGGTGGGGGCCGGTCATCTACGAGTATTACGCCGCGACCGAGGGTGGTGGCACCTATGTGAAGTCACCCGAATGGCTCGAGCACCCCGGGACGGTCGGTCGGGCCTGGCCGGGGTCGGAGATCAAGATTCTCGACGATGACGGCAACGAGCTCGGAGCGAACCAGTCGGGCACGGTGTACATGCGCACGCCGATGGGTCAATTCGAGTACTACAAGGACCCGGGCAAGACAGCGGAGAGCCGCCGGGGCGACATGTTCACCGTCGGGGACATCGGCTACCTGACCGAGGACGGTTGGCTCTTCCTCAACGACCGCAAGGCCGACATGATCATCTCGGGTGGCGTGAACATCTATCCCGCCGAGATCGAGGCAGCGCTCCTGACCCATCCAAAGGTTGGCGACGCAGCGGTGCTGGGTGTTCCCAATGAGGAATGGGGGGAGGAGGTCAAGGCGGTGATCGAGCCGGCTGATGGGGTGACGCCGTCACCGGCCCTGGCCGAGGAGCTCATCACCCATTGTCGAGGCCTGCTCGCCAACTACAAGGTGCCCCGATCGGTCGACTTCCGTGACGAGTTGCCCCGCTATCCGACCGGTAAGCTCTACAAGCGCCTGTTGCGCGATGACTACTGGAAGGGCATCGAGCGCAAGATCTGAAGGTTTCATGCCCAGTGACGAGGTAGCGGTCAACCTGTCGTACGAGCTGATGGGCTCGCTGCTGCCGACCGACGGAGCGCACTTCGCTTCGCTTCTCGACAACTTCCTGTGGAACATCCCGGTAGCACTGGGCTTCGTCGATACCGAACTTCGATTCCTGCGCGCCAATGAGGCGATGGCCGAGCTCGTCGGCGTGCCGGCGGAGGCCTATCCGGGTCGTCTCGTCGATGAGGTGATGGTCGGACTCGACGACTCGGTCCATCAACTGCTGCGCAGTGTCGTCGAGACCCACGAGACCATCATGAACCTCGAGGTCGAGCGCCTCGATCCGACATCGGGGCCCGGCGGCGCCTCCAACACGGCGGTTTGGGTTCTGAGCTTCTACCCCATCGTCGGACCACTGGGGGAGATCCTGGCGATCGGCGTGGTGATCATCGATACGACCGACCGTAAGCGCGAGCGGGCAGAGCGACTGCGACTGCTCGTCGCAGAGCAACAGGCCCGACGCCTGGCCGAGGAGGCGGTGGGCCGACTCGCCACGTTGCAGGAGCTGACGGTGTGCTTCTCCGACACGCGCACGATCCAGGACATCGCCGCGGTCGTCAGAGAGCGCCTGAGGGCCCAGCACCAACTCCGTCGCACCGACCTGTTGCTGCTGACCGACGAGGGTTTCGTCCCGGCCGGCCTGGAACGGCGCCCCCCCGCTACGGGTTCCGATGACGAGGGTGTGACCCGGCGCATGCAGGCCGAGGCTGCCCGGACCGGTAACCTCGTGATTGATCGCGTCGAGGCGGATGGGAAGGACGGCACCGTGGTTGCCGTTCCCCTGGTGGCGCAGGGCGTGGTCCTGGGCCTGCTCATCCTCTCCTGGGACGGGTATCACCTGATCGAGGCGGGGGAGCGGGACCTGTTCATCGCGATCGGCGAGCAGTGCGTCCAGGCCCTCGATCGGGCGAGGCTGCATCTCGGTGAGCTCGAGGCGCGTGAGCGGCTTGCCCTGTTGGCCGAGGCAAGTCGGGTGCTGGCCTCGTCGCTCGACGACGAGGCCACGCTTGCTGCGGTGGCCAGACTGGTGGTGCCCGAGGTCGCCGACGTCTGCCTCGCCTACGTACGACGTGATGAAGGGCTGTTTCTCGTGGGGGCAGCGCACACCGACCCGACGCAGATGCGCATGCTGGAGGCCAGGGTTCGCAGCAGGGAGCTTCATCCCCTCGAGGAGCTGGAACAGGTTGCCCGAACCGGCGAACCCCTTGTGTATCTCGGTAGTGGTCCGGGCACGGGAACATTGACGACCGAGCGGCGTCGAAGCCCCCGACTCGCCGTTCCGCTTCGGGTCAACGAACGCAACCTCGGTGTGCTCTCGCTGTCGATGGCCCGGTCGGGACGATCGTTTCGCTCCACCGACCTCGAATGGGTGGGTGACCTCGCTGCCCGGATTGCGGGAGCGGTTGACAATGCCCGCCTGTATCGAGAGCGGGCGACGGTTGCCCACAACCTGCAGCGGAGCCTCCTGCCCCCGTCCCTGCCCATCATCACGGGCTTCGAGATTGCCGCCCGCTACCACCCCGTGGGCGACGGCAGCCTGGTGGGTGGCGATTTCTACGACGTGTTCGCCATGCCCGAGGGTCGCTGGGGGGTGGTGATGGGCGATGCGTCGGGCAAGGGGGTTGACGCTGCCTCGTTGACCTCGCTTGCGCGTCACACCGTTCGAGTCGCCGGACGTCGGGAATCGAGTCCGAGCAAGGTGCTCGAGGTGCTGAACCAGGCCATCCTCGACGCCGACGTCGATGAACGGTTCTGCACCATCGCTCACGCCTGGGTGGAGGTCACCGACCGGTGTGCCAGGGTCCGATTCTCGTTGGGCGGACATCCCAGTCCCCTCTTGGTCCGGGCCGACGGATCGGTGGAGCCGTCCGGCCGTTCGGGCACGGCCATCGGTCTGTTTCCGGATCCCGAGCTGGCCGACGACGAGGTGGAGCTTGCCCCGGGGGACGCGCTGGTGCTCGATGACATCGGGCTGTTGGTGCTGCGCATGCCGTATCCGGATCAGGCGGTGACGGGACCGGGCATGACCAAGCGGTTCTACGCCGAGCCGACCTCGGTGGCGGCAGCCCGACACGAGATCGGGGAGTGGCTTCTGGAGCAGGACTTTGACGGTGTGGACCGTGACGACGTGGTCCTGGTCGTTTCCGAGCTCGTGACCAATGCCGTGCGCGTGGCTCGAAGCCACGTCGACGTGCGTGCGTGGTCGACCGTGGCCTCGGTCATGGTCGAGGTGGTCGACGACGGCGATGGCCTCGCAACGGTGGTCATGCCCGTGGAATGGCCGGATCCGGATGCCGAAGGGGGCCGTGGCCTGTTTCTCGTTCACGCGCTGGCAAGCGGCTGCGAGATCACCCCCGGTTCGTGGGGCACGATGGTGCGTGTTCGCTTTGACCGTACCTGAAGCCCACGAGTGGCCCGCCGTCGGCCCGGGTTCGGCGGTCTCCCCTTCCCGTGAGATGCCGGGAGGCTAAGCTGGGGGACAGTCACAGGGGGTCCGATGAAAGAGCTCTTTCAACCGCTGGCAGGCCAGGTCGCTCTGGTGGAGTATGTGGAAGGGAGCCGGTCCTGTTTGACGGGCCTCGTGCTTCCCGGTGCTGAACATCACGTCACGATTGACCTGGGAGCAGCGGGTCCGCTCCGTGGGCCCAGCGAGGATGTGGTGGTCAGCGTGTTCGCCGCCGACGCTCTGTACCGCCTCGAGGCAACCGCGATGGCCACCGATCTCGACGGGGTGATCGTGCTCGATCCCATCCGTTCGACCGAGCGCGTGCAGCGCCGCACGACACCTCGGGTGCCCATTCGGGTGGGCATGGTGATCTCGACCCATGACGGGCCGGGGATGGTGACCATCGCCGCTCGAAGTCTCGACATCGGTCCCGGCGGCATGCGGGTCGAGACGTTGCGTGCGCTTCCCGAGGGCCAACCGGTCGTTGCCCTGACTCTCCCGGACGGCACCGAGTTGTTGGCGCAGGCCCAGATTCTCGACGCCGACGGGGACGAGGAGGGCTATGAGTACCGGCTTGCCTTCGCCGACCTTTCCCCGGATGCGGAGAAAGCCCTCATCTCCCTGGTCGAGCAGTATCCCAAGTCCCGTCACTGAGAGGTTCAGCGGATGTGTGTCCTGAAAGGAACGTGATGATGATGTAGAAGGTCGTCGGCACGAACCGTGCTGTGCCAGTGATGGAGGGAGGCCCTCCGGGCTCGCCGTGCAGGCGGAGAGCCCAAACCGCCGCAGTGTCATGCCGGTCAAGAGCCGGGGTGGGAAGCAACTGCGGAAAAGACTCGCCATCAGCGAGCCAGGTAAGCGACGAGAAGACGAACATGTGTGAACCACTGCTGACGCATCGAAAGACTCAACGATGGCATCGAAACCGGGGAAGATCCGCGACCCCGGGACAACGACGCGGCTCGCTCGCGTCCTCAGCCAGGGAGCTGCCTGCTCGTGGCTCTGGCGGTGCCCGGTGTATAGGTGGCGTGAGTTCGTCGCAGGCGCTGGCATGGAACAGGAGAACCTGTCGTCTCGGGAAGCGTGGCCAGTCAATGGGTGATCTCTGCCCCCTGGTCGACAAGAGGGAGAACCCAGGTGGTCAACGCCTGGGGAGAGTACCGATCCGAGACATAGGGGCGGACCGGCCCGTAGTAGCGATGAAGGCCCTGTAATGGGGCCGGAGCGAAGGGGCCGGGCAGGTCAGGTCATCCAGTGGTCAACCCTGCGGGGGAGGAGCTGATGGACGGACCACAGTTGAAGGTCAAGTCGTTCGACATTTCAAAACGCCTCGTCTTTGAGGCGTGGAAGAAGGTCCTGGCAAATGCCGGGGCGCCGGGCGTGGATGCGGTCAGCACCAAGGAGTTCCAAGGGTCTGAGGCTGACAACCTCTACAAGCTCTGGAACCGGATGAGTTCGGGGAGCTACTTCCCCGGCCCGGTGCGAGCCGTTGAGATACCGAAGGATCATGGAACAGGGGTGCGGACTCTCGGGGTGCCCAACGTGGCTGACCGAGTAGCCCAAACCGCAGCAGCGATGCTGTTGGAAGAGAAGCTGGAGCCGATCTTTCACCAAGACAGTTACGGCTACCGTCCTGGGCGAAGTTGCCATGACGCACTTGTCGTGACCCGTCGGCGTTGCTGGCAGAAGAACTGGGTTGTCGATCTCGACATCCGGGCCTTCTTTGACAGCGTTGCCCATGATCTGTTGTTGAAAGCGGTCGCTCACCACACCGACGAGCGTTGGGTACTGCTCTACATCGAACGGTGGCTGAAAGCCCCCATGCAGATGCCAGACGGAACCCTTGTCGCCAGGGAGAAGGGAACTCCACAAGGGTCCCCGATCTCGCCCCTGCTTGCCAACCTGTTTATGCATTATGCGTTCGATCGGTGGATGGATCGGCAACACCCGGACTGTCCTTTCGAGCGTTATGCAGACGACGGAGTTATCCACTGCAACAGCGAGCAACAGGCCCGAGATCTTCTTGCCTCGGTCGCCGAGCGGCTCGGGGCACTCGGCCTCGAACTGCACCCCGACAAGACGAAGATCGTGTACTGCAAGGACGCGAGCCGCCGAGGGGACTCGGAGCACACCAGCTTCGACTTCCTCGGCTACACCTTCCGGGGCCGCCGGGCTCGTGGCACGAGAGGCCTCTTCGTGAGCTTCTCGCCCGCCATGAGCAACAAGGCGAAGAAGGCGAAGGGCAAGCAGATCAGGGACTGGCACCTCAATCGTCGCAGTGGAACGGACCTATCCGGCCTCGCCAGGGAGATCAATGCCCAGGTCCGAGGCTGGATCAACTACTACGGAGCCTTCTACCGCTCCGAGTTGTCTTTCCTCGCAAAGCGCATCGACGAGCACCTTGTTCGATGGGCCATGCAGAAGTTCAAACGACTGCGGAAGAGGCCACGGGCGGCATGGGCACGACTGGATGCTGCTCGGCAGCGCCAGCCACGCCTTTTCGCCCACTGGCACCTCATCGCAATGACCAACAACCGACCTGTGGGAGCCCGATGACGGGAGACTGTCACGTCGGGTTCTGCGAGCGCCGGGGGGTGCGATTCCCCCCGGCTACTCACCAGGTGGGGCTCCATTGGATACAGGCGGTGTTTCGCCAGGCGAAGACTGGTGAAACGAGTCGTGTCGTCCTCACAGGGTGACCTATCCGCTGAACCTCAGGCCAAGGGCAGGAAGTCGAGCAGCAGGCGGTTGATCTCGTCGGGGCGTTCGAGCTGCAGCCAGTGGCCGGCGTCCGCCACCCGCTCGTAGCGCCACTGCCCCTTGACGAAGGCACCCGACTCGACCATCTGTTGTTCGGTCAGGGCGAAGTCTCCCGAGCTCCACACGCCCATCGTGGGCACGAGAACCGGTCCGAGGTCGGGCATGGATGCCGCCGGCTCCTCCCCGGTCTCGGCGGTCGAACCCGGGGGCATGTTT
>JACOTK010000077.1 GCA_016178435.1 Actinomycetota bacterium | reverse complement strand
CTTCAGGCCGGCGGGAACACCACGACCGATCGGAGCACGTCGCCGAGTTCCATCTTGGCGAAGGCAGCTTCGACGTCGTCGATGGCGATGGTCTCGCTGACGAACCTGTCCAGTGGAAAGCGGCCCTGCAGGTAGAGGTCGATCAACAGGGGGAAATCCCGGCTCGGCAGGCAATCGCCGTACCAGCTCGGTTTGATCGATCCGCCGCGGCCGAAGAGCTCGATCATGGGGATGGCGGGCAACGCCATGTCGGGCGTGGGCACGCCGACCTGCACGACGGTGCCGGCGAGGTCGCGGGCGTAGAAGGCCTGCTTGAGGACGTCGGGGTGGCCGACTGCCTCGATGCAGATGTCGGCGCCGAACCCTCCGGTGAGCTCACGGACGCGCTCGACGACCCGGCCGTCACGAGCGTCGATCGTGTGCGTGGCTCCGAAACCCTTTGCCCAGTCGAGCTTCCGGGCGTCGAGGTCGATGGCGATGATCGTGGTGGCGCCGGCCAAGCTTGCCGCAGCGATGGCGGCGTTGCCGACACCTCCGCAGCCGAAGACGGCGATCGAGTCGCCCCGTTTGACCTCGCCGGTGTAGGTGGCGGCGCCGAAGCCGGCAATGACGCCACAACCCAGCAGTCCTGCCGCAGCTGGGTCGGCGGCGGCATCGACCTTGGTGCACTGACCGGCGGCGACAAGAGTCTTGTCGGCGAAGGCGCCGATGCCGAGCGCGGGCGAGAGCGGCGTGCCGTCGAGCAGGGTCATCTGCTGCGTGGCGTTGTGCGTGGCGAAGCAGTACCAGGGCTTGGCCCGCCGACACGACCGGCACGTCCCACACACGGCACGCCAGTTGAGCACCACGAAGTCGCCCGCCTCGAGGTCGACGACTCCGTCACCCACCGCCTCGACGATGCCGGCGGCCTCATGGCCCAGCAGGAACGGGAACTCGTCATTGATGCCGCCCTCCCGATAGTGCAGGTCGGTATGGCAGACCCCGCAGGCCTGAACCTGTACGACAGCCTCACCCGGACCGGGGTCGGGTATCACAATCGTCTCGACGCTGACGGGCTCACCCTTCCCCGATGCGACAACGCCCCGTACGTGTTGGGCCATGACTTCCTCTCCTTGTGGGCAAATGACCTTGTGGGCGAATGACCAAGGGCCGGGGCCCTGTGATCAGTGTGCGATCAGAGCGACTTGCCGTCTTTCCAGTAGCGGTCGCGGACCAGGCGCCGGTAGATCTTGCCCGTGTCGTGGCGTGGCAGTTCCTCGTCGAAGTCGACGGTGCGCGGCGCCTTGAAATGGGCGAGATGCTCACGGGCGAACGCGATGAGCTCGGCCGCCAACCCGGGGGAGGGGGCGTGTCCGGGACGCAGTTGCACGACCGACTTCACCTCTTCGCCCCACTCGTGGTTGGGCACCCCGACGGTGGCGACATCCGCCACGGCAGGGTGCATCAACAGCGCGGCATCGACCTCGGCGGGGTAGATGTTGACACCGCCCGAGATGATCAGCTCGGCGGTGCGGCCGGTCAGGAAGAGAAACCCGTCCTCGTCGAAGTACCCCATGTCGCCGAGGGTGAAATAGTCACCTCGATAGGTTTTCGCGGTCTTGTCGTTGTCGTTGTAGTACTCGAAACGGCCCACCTCGGGCGCGAGGAAGTACACCGTGCCGACCTCACCGGCGGCGAGGGGCGTCTCGTCCTCGCCCCAGACCTCGACGACCTGGCCGACCATCGGACGCCCGACGCTGCCGGGCTTGGAAAGCCACTCCTCGGGTCCGATGAAGGTTCCACCGCCCTCGGTCGCGGCGTAGTACTCGTGGACGATCGGTCCGAGCCAGGTGATCAGGTCCTGCTTGACCTGGACGGGACACGGCGCTGCTCCGTGAAGGATGAAACGCATCGACGACAGGTCGTGGCGCTCACGCACCTCGGTGTCGAGGCCGAGGAGTCGATGGAACATGGTCGGCACCATGTGGGTGTGGGTGACCCGGTGGCGCTCGATGAGGCGCAGCGTCTCTTCGGGGTCCCACCCGTCCATCAGCACCACGGTGACGCCCATGGCGAGGGGGCCGGTGAGCGAGAGCGCCATCGGCGCGGCATGGTAGGCCGGGCCTGTGCAGAGGTGCACGTCGTCACCTGGGCGGTAGTCGGCGGCAACCACCATCGTCGTCGAGGCCCGTGCCACGGTGTTGCGATGCACCCCCTTGGGGCGACCTGTCGTGCCCGAGGTGTAGAGCATCGTGGTGCCCGCGACCGGTGACTCGAGGTTGTCGTCGGCCTCGGCGTCGAGCGCCGCGTCGTAGCGCTCGAAGCCCTCGATGGGACCGGCGACAGCGAGGCGGGCGGTCGCGTCGGGACATTGACGGGCGACCTCGGCGGCGACCGTGGCGAAGCGGTCGTGGGCGATGAGCGCCTTCGCTCCGCAGTCCTGCACGATGTAGGCCGCCTCCTCAGCCGACAGGTGCCAGTTGATGGGGGTGAGGCGCAGTCCCGAGCGCAGCGCGGCGAAGATGACCTCGGCGAACTCGGGGCGGTTGGCGCAGATCAACGCGACGCCGTCACCCGGGGCAAGTCCTCGTCGCTGCAGTGCCCGGGCGAGCTGGTTGGCTCGGGCATTGAGCTCACCGAAGGTTCGATCGCCATCCTGGGACCAGATCGCCGGACGTTGCGGGTCGACGGCAGCGACGCCCTCGAGCGCGACCGTGCGTTCGGTGGTCAATGTGGCCGGATCATCTGTCTGCTGTGTCATCTCGCCCCCCTCGGGATCGGCAAACGGCCGAAAGCGAGACGCTACCGGAGCGGTGATGATCGGCGCACGTGCGACCCGCCCGCCCCCGGCAGGCACAGGGTCCTTGACCCGAACACGTGTTCGGTCTAGGGTGACGTCATGACATCGATGTCATTCGGGCCGGGCTTCGCCGCTCTTCGGAAGGTCGTTGTCCCACCCCATCCCTAGTGTGTTGCCCATGCGCTCGTCATGACGGGTGCAGCCGAATCGGACCCGATTGCACGGCCAGGCAGGTCCCTTCAGTACCACATCATCGACGTAGGAAATCAGAGGAGAGAACAGTGGAGCGAGACAAGGCACTCGACATGGCGATCGGTCAGATCGAGAAGCATTTCGGCAAGGGCTCGATCATGAAGATGGGGGAGAAGGCCTCGATGGACATCGAGTCCATCCCCACGGGAGCGCTGGCCCTCGACCTGGCCCTCGGCATAGGCGGCCTACCCCGTGGACGGGTGGTCGAGATCTTCGGTCCCGAGTCCTCGGGCAAATCGACCCTTGCGATGCACGTGGTGGCCGAGGCACAGCGCAACGGTGGCATCTGTGCCTACATCGATGCCGAGCATGCGATGGACCCCGTCTACGCACGGGCGATCGGGGTGGATGTCGACGAGTTGTTGATCTCCCAACCCGACACCGGTGAGCAGGCACTCGAGATCGCCGACATGCTCATCCGTTCAGGCGCCCTCGACGTCGTGGTCATCGACTCGGTGGCGGCTCTGACACCCAAGGCCGAGATCGAGGGCGAGATGGGCGACACCCATGTCGGGCTCCAGGCCCGACTCATGTCCCAGGCCCTCCGCAAGCTCACTGCGAACCTGAACAAGTCCAACACCATCTGCATCTTCATCAACCAGCTTCGGGAGAAGATCGGGGTCATGTTCGGCAGCCCCGAGACCACCCCGGGGGGCCGGGCGCTGAAGTTCTACTCATCGGTGCGCCTCGACATTCGCCGCATCGAGTCCATCAAGGACGGCGCCGAGGTTGTGGGCAACCGCACCCGGGTCAAGGTGGTCAAGAACAAGGTGGCGAGCCCCTTCCGCCAGGCCGAGTTCGACATCATGTACGGCAAGGGCATCAGTCGGGAAGGTTCGTTGATCGACATCGGCACCGAGTTGAGCATCGTGAAGAAGTCAGGCGCCTGGTACACCTACGAGGGTGAGCAACTCGGGCAGGGTCGCGAGAACGCGAAGGTGTTCCTCGCCGAGCACCCCGAGCTGATGGTCGAGATCGCCGAGCGCATTCGAACCGAGGTGGGCATCGGGGCCGCGGGTGACGAGCCGCCGAGTGTGGAGGTCGATCTCTCCACGCTCGAGGACGCGGGCGAGGCGCCTCGTGACACGTTCACCGCGGCCGACGACGAGCCGATCAGCCTGAGGTAGTCCGGCCCCGGGTCCGGCGGGCCAATCGATCATGGTCATCATCCCTGGTCATCCAGATCGCCTCGGCAGGGCGAGCAACAAGAAGCAAAGAGCCTATATGTGACAAACATCACATTTAGGCTCTTTCTTCTTTGGGGAGGGTCAAGGAAGTCCAGCTGTCGAAAGAGTCGTACACACCTATCACGTTCAGGTTTCTCACCGGGCTCGTACCCCAAGGGGTGACATATGGAAGTACTCAAGGTTTCCGGGAAATCGAGTCCGAACTCTGTCGCTGGGGCCATGGCAGGAGTGATTCGCCAGGCGGGATCGGTCGAGGTGCACGTCGTGGGGGCCGGTGCGTTGAACCAGGCGATCAAGGCATTGGCGATCGCGAGAGGATACGTGGCGCCTGCGGGCATCGACCTGGTGTGCGTCCCCACCTTCGCCGACATCGAGATCGACGGTGAACGCAGGACGGCCATACGTCTCACCATCGACGACCGTGAGAGGCGTATCCCCGAAGCGAACTTGCTTGACCTCAGCGGGCCGATCGAGGCGTTTGCCGAGGCACTGGCGGTCGACTGATCAGCTCGTCGGGCCGCCCCTCCGGCGCCCGGCTCACCCTCGGACGCTCACCCCGATCGTTCAAGGCGTCGCTACGAGGCTGCCCTTTTCAGCGACAATGCCCCGTGACACCAGGTGTCACGGGGCATTTGTCCATTGATCGGCAGGGTTTGTTCGGGTTCTAGGCCGGCTTGTTTCCGTTGGTCGGAACGGCATGAGCCTTATCATGGAGCGGTGGCGCCTCGAGCAGATCACGGAAGAACGCCGGGTCGTGCAACAAAGGCACATCGGCGAGGTACATCTTGCCGTAGCGCTCGAAATAGGCGAGCTGCTTGCTGAGCAGCACCATGCCGTGGTCGATGCGAGGCCGGTCCACCCCGGTGTCACTGCGCATCTTGCGCCACATCTTGACCCGTGCCTTCAGCGGCATCTTGGTCGAGCCGTACTTCTTCACCCGCTGATCGGCAATGGCCTTGTTGATCTCCTGTTGGGGCATGGTGAGGAGATCGGCCAGACTCACCTCGCCGAAGGGCTGGTTCATGACCGTACGGGCCTGCTCCCGGAACAGACCGAGCAGCATGTCCTGGTCGAGGCGCAGGTTGTCGATCATGCCGGAGTACATGCCCACGAAGTAATCCGCAACGTCGTCCCACGCCTCTTCGTTGCCAAGGGCGAAGGCCAACAGCTGGCGGAACACCACATGAAAGTCGGGCTCGAGTCGCCCGACGATGCCCCAATCCAACAGGGCGATGCGGCCGTCGCGCAGCACCATGATGTTGCCCGCATGGACGTCACCGTGGAAGAGGGCACCCCGGACGGCGGTGATGAACCACGCCTTGACGGCCTGTTCCACGATCGGGCGGGGATCGATACCGAACTCCTCGATCCGTGCCATGTCATCGACGGGCACGCCGTCGAGAAACTCCATGGTCAGGATGCGGCGACTCGACAGCTCGTGGATCGGCTCGGGCACGACGATGAGCCCGACGTTGGTCGCGGCCGGCAGCCCACGGAAGTAGTCCATGATGGCGGCCTCGTTGCGGAGGTCGAGCTCTTCGGAGAGCTGCAGGCGAAGCCCCTCGAGGACGTCGGAGAGCGCTCCGGCGACATCGGGTCCGAGCAGGAT
The DNA here is from genome assembly GCA_016178435.1 of Actinomycetota bacterium. Lineage (GTDB taxonomy): Bacteria > Actinomycetota > Acidimicrobiia > Acidimicrobiales > CADCSY01 > JACOTK01. Next base: position 6,571 of record JACOTK010000077.1, on the reverse strand, counting down.
GCCCAACGACTCGAACAGGGGAGACATGAGCGCGAGGTCACAAGCGATGATCTCGTCGATCTTGGGCCGCAGCACCTTGATGGCCACGGTGCGTCCGTCGTGGGTGACGGCCTTGTGCACCACGGCCAGCGATGCGCTTCCCAGGGGGACGGGGTCGATCGAGCGGAAGAGCTTTTCGACCGACGAGCCGAGATCGCTCTCGATGGCCTCGCGAACCTGCTCGTAGGGAGCGGGTCGGGCAACATCGAGACACGCCCGGAACTCCTCGGCCATGTCGTCGCCGAAGAGCGTGGGTGACGAGGCGATCATCTGGCCGTATTTGAGGAAGGTGGCCCCCATCTCCTCGAAGACCGGCCGAAGGGCCTTGGCGAGGTCCTTTTGGGAGATGTCCTTGCCCCGAGATTTGCGGTACATGATCGGCCCGAGGTGAACCGCCACGGTCCGGGTCAGCTGCCCGGCGCGCAGCGCCCGGCGCAGCGGCGACGGATGATCGAGATTGACCGGAATGGCTGCCGGGGGTGGATCGGCGATCGAGGGGATGGATGACATGGTGGGACTCCTCTGAATGGCCAGGTTTCCGCCGATACCCGGGTGACGATCTCGTAGGAACAGTGCAAGAGATTTCTATCATCTGTACCAGAGATTCGACCCCTTGGGCCAGCGTCGTCGGGTCAATGGTCACCGGTGGGACGCCGGAGCTCACAATCGTCGATGCCAAGTCTCACCGCGTAGCCTGGAACCCGTGAATCCCGATTCCGGCCCCGAGTCCCGCCAGAAGCGCTATTTCGTGCGTACCTACGGATGCCAGATGAACGAGCACGACTCCGAGCGAATCGCCGGCCTGCTCGAGGCCGACGGTCTCGGTGTGACAAATGACCTCGCCCAGGCCGACGTGGTCGTGTTGAACACGTGCTGCATTCGCGAGAACGCCGACAACAAGCTGTACGGCCATCTGGGTGGACTGAAGACCCTGAAGGACAGCCGCCCCGACCTGCAGATCGTGGTGAGCGGTTGTCTGGCCCAAAAGGACGAGGCATTGATCCAGACCCGTGCGCCGTTTGTGGACGTCGTGGTGGGCACCCACAACGTCGGGCGAACGGTCGAGCTGCTGCACGAGGCCAAGGTGGCCGGGCCCGTGATGGAGATCCTCACCGAGAGCGAGGCCTTTCCCTCGGCGCTTCCGGTGCGTCGCGATCTGGGGTGGTCCGCCTGGGTGACCATCCAGATCGGGTGCGACAACAACTGCGCCTTTTGCATCGTGCCCTCCGTGCGGGGGCGGGAGATCAGCCGTCCCTTCGACGACGTGGTTGCCGGGGTGGAGGCCCTTGCGGGCGCCGGCGTGGTCGAGGTCACTCTGTTGGGCCAGAACGTCAACTCGTACGGACGTGACCTGAGCATGGCCCGACGGGCCGCGGGCGAGTCGGTTGCGGCCCGTCCCCTGTTCGCCGAGTTGCTGCGGGCGGTCGGCGCCGTGGAGGGGATTCGTCGCGTGCGCTACACGAGTCCCCATCCCAAGGACTTCCGACCCGAGACCATTGCCGCCATGGCCGAGACGCCGGCGGTGTGCGATCACCTGCATCTACCCCTGCAGTCGGGTAGTGATCGGACGCTTGCGGCCATGCACCGCGGCTACACGGCGCAGCGATATCTCGACAAGCTGGCTGCCGCTCGCAGGGCCATCCCCGATCTTGCGGTCACGACCGACATCATCGTGGGGTTCCCCGGTGAGACCGAGGACGATTTCGAGCGCACCCTCGAAGTGGTGGCGGCGGGGGAGTACGACAGCGCCTACACCTTCATCTACAGCCCCCGAACCGGCACGGAGGCCGCCGAGCGTTCGCAGGACTTCGTGCCGGCGGAGGTTGTCTCGGATCGCTTCGAGCGGTTGAGGATCGTGGTCGAACGCAGCGCGCTGGCCAGACACGAGGCCCGGGTCGGGCGCGTCGAAGAGGTGTTGGTCGAGGGTCCCAGCAAGAAGGACTCAGGCGTGCTGACGGGACGGACCGGTCAGAACAAGCTGGTGCACTTCGTCTCGCCCGACCCCCTGGCGGTCGGCTCGTTTGCGGAGGTTCGTGTGACCAGGGCGGCTCCCCATCATCTGCGGGGCGAGTTGTTGGAGGTCACGGCGCGGCCTCGGCACCGGACGCGCATCCCCGTTGCGTCGCTTTGACGAGCTTCCCGCAAAGGTCGCGATGTGCGCGGACACCATGCGCTCGGACGTCGGGAGGGCGGACGTCGGGAGGGCGGACGCCGGGAGGGCGGACGTCGCGAGGGCGGACGTGATGAGCTCGGACGTGACGCATGCCGGCGACATGGTCGAATCGCTGCCAGGACGGGGTCCTTCCCGCCACGCCGTGCTGGTCGGCCCGACGGCATCGGGAAAGTCCGCGATCGCACACGAGATCGCCAGGTCCGGCGCCGGCGGGTTCGAGGTGGTGAGTGTCGATTCGATGCAGGTCTACCGGGGCATGGACATCGGCACGGCCAAGCCGACCCGGACGGAACGGGACGAGGTGGCCTATCACCTTCTCGACCTGGCGGACCCGAGCGAGGAGTTCTCGGTCGCCGCATTTCAGCAGGCCGCCCGGGAGGCGTTGGCCGACATCGAGTCCCGAGGGCGTCGCGCTCTTCTGGTGGGGGGCACCGGTCTCTACGTGCAGGCGGTCGTCGACAACTTCGAGGTGCCCGGTCGCTATCCCGAGGTGCGGGCCAGACTCGATGCTCAGCCCGACACGTGGGGGCTCCATGCCGACCTGATGGCGCTCGACCCCTTGGCGGCGAGCCGTATGGAGCGGGGCAATCGCCGACGGATCCTGCGGGCGCTCGAGGTCACGATCGGCAGTGGACGACCTTTCTCGTCCTACGGACCGGGCGTGGACGTCTATCCCGATTCCGCGCTGAGCATGTTGGGACTGCGTCCGAGCGTGGAGGATCTCGATCGACGTATCGGCGAGCGCGTCGCGGCGATGCTCGAGGCCGGCTTCGTCGATGAGGTGGCGAGGCTCTCCCGGGCGCCAGGTGGCCTGGGGTCGACCGCGAGTCAGGCGCTCGGCTATCGCGAGTTGCTCCGGTACCTGTCGGCGGACATCGACCTGGGGGAGGCCGCCGAGCTGACCAGGTTGCGCACCCGTCAGTTCGCTCGTCGACAGGTGCGGTGGTTTCGCCGCGACCCTCGCATCACCTGGCTGGACGTGGAAGAGACCAACCGCGACCAGCTGGTCGCCCGAGTGGCCGAACTACTGGGAGACTGGCAACCGTGAACGTCGTTCGCCTCACCAAGCACCACGCCGTGGGAAACGACTTCCTGGTCCTGCTCGACGACCAGGGTGCCGGTGCGGTCGGTCCCGATCACGCACGGGCGTGGTGTCATCGACACACCGGCATCGGGGCCGATGGGCTGATCATCGTGACCTCGGGAACCGACGGCGCCGATGGGACGATGACGCTGTTCAATGCCGACGGGACCATCGCGGAGATCAGCGGCGACGGCATCCGCTGCCTGGGCCAGGCTGTCGCGATGGATCGCGGGCTCGTCGAGCTCGACCTCACGGTCGCGAGCGGTTCAGGGCTGCGAACCCTGCGCCTGGGACCCGGGACGGATGCCCGCTCGCTCGTTGCATCGGTGGACATGGGCATGGTTCGACCTTCCCGGGTGCGTCACATCGACACATCCGACAACGCTGCTGGTCACGACGAGCCGGCGGGCAGCGGGCATGTGAGAAGTCTTTCGGTCGAAGTGGGCAACCCCCACACGGTCCTGCTTTACGACGATCCGATCGAGCGGGACAGGGTCGCCGACGCGCTGGGGGCCGGGACGAGCAACGTCGAGCTCGTCCTTGCCGGGTCCGCACCCGACATGATCGCGATGCGGGTGATCGAACGTGGCGTCGGCGAGACGCTTGCCTGCGGCTCGGGCGCCTGTGCCGCGGCGTACGCGACGCGTGCCTGGGGCATCACCGGCGACCGGGTCCGTGTGGCGATGCCGGGTGGCGAGGTGAGCGTCGATCTCGGGGGTGACACGGTCGTGCTGACGGGCCCGACGGTCTACGTGGCGAGCATCGAGATTCCATGGCCCTGATCGAGCGCTCCTTTCGGGAGCGCATCATCCTGGTCGGTGTGGTCCTGCCACCGGCGGGCGAGGAGGAGGTCGAGGATCACCTCGACGAGTTGGCGTTGTTGGTCGACACCGCCGGCGCCGATGTCGTGGCCCGCGTGACGCAGCGTCGTGATCGCCCCGACCCGGCGACCTTCATCGGCAAGGGAAAGGCCGAGGAGCTGCGAGAGCTCTCCTACGAGGTCGACGCCGACACGGTGGTTTTCGACGACGAGCTCTCGCCTGCGCAGAGTCGCAATCTGGAGAAGATCCTCGGGCGAACAGCCATCGATCGCACGGCGGTGATCCTCGACATCTTCGCCCAGAACGCGCACACCCAGGAAGGCCGTGCCCAGGTCGAGCTGGCGATGCTCCGCTATCGCCTGCCTCGGCTTCGGGGCCGAGGCGTCTCGTTCTCCCAACAGGCAGGCGGCATCGGCACCCGTGGTCCGGGTGAGACCCAGCTCGAGGTCGATCGCCGTCGACTCCTCAGACGCATCACGGCGCTCGAGGCCGATCTCCAACGGCTGACCCTGACGCGACGGACGCAGCGTAAGGCCCGGAGCAGGGGCCACCAGCGGTCGGTGTCGCTTGTCGGGTACACGAACGCCGGCAAGTCCACGCTGCTCAACCAACTGACCGGCGCGGGTGTGTTGGTGGAGGACCGACTCTTTGCCACGCTCGACCCCAGGGTGCGGCGGCTCGATCTGCCCGGTGGCGAGGCAGTGCTTCTGTCGGACACGGTGGGCTTCGTGCGCAAGCTCCCGCATCAATTGGTCGAGGCGTTCCGATCGACCCTGGAGGTCGTGGCCGAGTCGGACCTGCTGGTGCACCTGGTCGATGCCTCGGCGGTCGACCCCGATGCGCAGATCGCCGCTGTTCGATCGGTCCTGGCCGAGATCGGCGCGGCGCACGTTCCCGAGTTGCCGGTCTTCAACAAGATCGATCGTGCGATCGGTTCCCGACGCCTGGTTGAACGCCATCCCGGCTCGGTCGGCATCTCCGCGTTGACCGGCGAGGGCATCGAGGAGTTTCTGCGCACCCTCGCCGACCGGCTCCGGGCACTCGACACCGTGGTCGAGCTGTTGGTTCCCTACGCCAGGGGGGACGTCCTGGCCGCGCTGCACCGCGAGGGCGAGGTGCTCGACGAGACGCACGAGGATGACGCCATTCGGGTGCGAGCCTGTGTCGATGAGGCAACCGTCAACCGCTTCCGGGAGTATCTGGTCTCATGAGCACCTCGGGCTTCGTCCCCCCCGCCTACCCCTACGATCGGCTCGCCCCGCTGGCTGCACGCGCACAGGCCCATGACGGGGGAGTGGTCGATCTGTCCATCGGCACGCCGAGCGATCCGCCGCCCCCAGCGGTGCTGGAGGCACTGGCCGGCTCGGGAGCCGAGCGAGGGTACCCGCCCTCGGCCGGCTCGGTCGGCCTGCGGGAGGCAGCGCAGGGCTGGATGCGTCGCCGCCTCGATGTCGAGGTTCCGACCTCGGCCATAGCGGCATGCATCGGCACCAAGGAGTTGGTGGCAGGCATGCCCCACTGGCTGCGATTGCGTGACCCGAGCCGCGACACGGTGCTGTATCCGGCCGTGAGCTATCCGAGCTACGCGATGGGAGCCACGCTCGCTGGGTGTCGAGCGGTTCCCGTGCCCGTCGATGCCCAGTGGCGCATCGACCTGTCGGCCGTGGCCTCCGACGACGCCGCACGCGCCCTGTGCCTGTGGGTCAACACGCCGGGCAATCCGGCAGGCGGTCTCGACGACCTGGGAACGGTGGCGGCGTGGGGGCGTGAACACGGTGTGCCGGTGCTCTCCGACGAGTGTTATGCGGAATTCACCTGGGAGGGCCCTCGGCGCAGCATCCTGGCTCACGGGTCCAAAGGGCTCCTGGCGGTCCATTCGGTTTCCAAACGCTCGAACCTGGCCGGGCTGCGAGTCGGGTTCTATGCCGGCGATGCCGAGTTGGTGGGCTATCTCTCCGAGTTGCGAAAGCACGCAGGGCTCATGGCCCCCGGTCCTGCGCAGCACGCCGCCGCCGTCGCACTCGGTGACGACGACCACGTCGAGGTGCAGGCACGGCGCTATCGACGACGACTCGAACGAGCGCAACACATTCTGAGCGAGGCCTTCGACATCAAGGCGGCGCTGCCCGGCGGTGGTCTCTACCTGTGGTTTCCCGCACCGGACGGCGACGCCTGGGCGTTCACCGAACGTCTCGCGGTCGAGGGTGGGTGCCTCGTGACCCCCGGTGAGTTCTTCGGTCCATCCGGCGCCGGCCACGTGCGGCTGGCGGTCGTGGCTCCCGACACCCGCCTCGACCTTGTCGCACACCGTCTCGGGGTGGTCTGAACCTCATGGCCTCCCTGTCGCCCGAGATGGCTCCCACCTCGTTCGTGCGCTGGACCATCAAGGGCTCGCAAGGACGTCCGTCGTGGAGCGAGGCCCTGCGAAGATTGGCCTGACGCCGCCGGCACGCT
>JACOTK010000024.1 GCA_016178435.1 Actinomycetota bacterium | reverse complement strand
GGTATAGGGGCCGAGTGGGTCGCGGCGGATCATGAGGCGGAGCCAGAGCTGCCAGAGCTGGAGCGCCGAGCGGGCGATGTGGGGCAGACGGAAGAACTGGGAACGGCCGTGGGGACGGGCGTAGTGGTGGACGGGCACCTCGACGAAACGCGCGCCTGCCACATGGAACTTGCGCATCATCTCCACGCAGATGGTTCCGCTCGTGCTCTCCAGTCCGACGTGGTCGACCAGGCCGCGGCGCATGAGGCGGAAATCGCAGTCGGTGTCTCGAACCGAGATGTTGAACAACACCCGCACCACCTGGTGATAGGTGCGCCCGATGACCTTGCGCACCCAGGTGTCACCCCGGGCGATCTTCCATCCCTGGACGACATCGGTGTCCTCGGTGACCGCCGCGACCAGCTCGGCGACCTCGGTCGGGTCGTACTGGGCGTCGCCGTCGGTGTAGAAGACCCATTCCTTGCCGGCGGCGCCGAAGCCCGACAGCAGCGCCCCGCCGTAGCCCCGGTTGACCTCGTGGGCCAGCACCCGAAACCGTGGAAGCTCCTCGGCCAAGGCGTGCAACACCGCCAACGAGTCGTCGCTGGAACCGTCATCGACGACGACGACCTCGAAGTCGTCAACCAGCGTCTCGAGCGTGGCGTACACCTTGGTCACCATGGAGCCAATGGATTTGGCGTCGTTGTAGCAAGGGAAGAAAGCCGAGATCGACCTGACCGCCGGGTTGACGGGAAGGCTCGCCACCGGCTCGCTCAGCATGCGAACTCCTTGGCCTCGACATCATGGAGGGCGCTGCACACGATGTCGACCTCCTCGTCGGTGAGCTCGGGAAAACACGGCAGTGAGACGCATTCACGAGCCCATGCTGCCGCCTCGGGACAGGCATGGCGGGCGAAGTGACGGTACGCCGGCTGGCCGTTCAATGCCAACGGGTAGTGCACCGCCGTTGCCACCTCTCGCTCGGCCATGGCATCTCGAAACCGTTGCCGATCCGCCACCCGCACCACACTCAGGTGGTGCACGTGGCGCTCGTGGGGAGCCTGTCCGCGAAGGCTCGGCGCCGCCGCTCGATAGCGAGCAGCGATCTCGGCTCGACGGGCATTGCCCGCTTCGAGATCGGGCAGGACCAGGCGCAGCCAGGCAGCCTCCAACTCGGAGAGTCGGGAGTTCATGGCAACCTCGACATGCTCGTACATGGCGGCCATGCCGTGAACCCGCAGACGTCGCAGGCGAGCAGCCAGATCGGCATCGTCGGTGACGACCATGCCCCCGTCGCCCATGCCACCGAGGTTCTTCGTGGGATAGAAGCTGTAACACGCCGCTGCGCTGCCTGACTGCGAGGGCGGGACGAGGGCGCCGTGAGCCTGTGCCGCATCCTCCACGACGGGCACGCCCAGCTCGAGCAGGCCGGACTCCACGAGCGAGAAGGGGCGCCCGTACAGGTGCACCGGCATGATCGCCGCCGTGCGCTCGGTGCGAGCAGCGATGACCGCTGTCGGGTCGATCGCCGCGGTCGTCGGGTCGACGTCGACGGGGACCGGAACCGCTCCCACGGCACAGACGGCCGCCGCTGTCGGCACGGCGGTGAACGCCGGCACGATTACCTCGTCGCCGGGCCCCACGCCGAGCGCCGCCAGGCTCAGGGAGAGCGCTGAGGCCCCCGACGCAACAGCAACCCCATGGGCCGCCCCCATCGCCGCTGCCATCTCCGCCTCGAACGCCTCGGTCTCGGCGCCGAGCAACACGACCCCCGAGCACATGACCCGATCGATTGCCTCGACAAAACGATCCCGATAGCGCGCTGCCCGTCGGGTCAGGTCGACGGCAGGTACCACGGGCGTTCCCGATAGAAATCGATGGTCCGGGCCATGCCCTCGGCCAAGCCGATGGACGGCTCCCAACCCAGAACCCGCTTGGCCTTCGAGAAGTCCGTGTGGAAGCTCCCGATGTCGATACCCACCAACTCGGCAGGCCACGCAATCGTGGTCACCTCGCCCTGACCGGCCTCCCCGACAACGATCCCGGCGATCTCACGCAGGGAGTGGTGCTCGGGATGACCGATGTTGAACACCTCGCCGGGGGCATCCGGCGACAGGGCTGCCAGCGCAAGGGCGTGCACGACGTCATCGACGTGCACGCAGTCGCGAAGCTGCTCACCTTCGCCGAAGACGGTGATGGGCTCACCGCGCAGCGCCCGTCGCACGAAGACCGGCAGGAAGCCCAGCCCATCGCGTGCCAGACACTGACGCGGTCCGTACACGTTGGTGAGACGCAATGCGCTGATCCGCATGCCGTGAACCTTGCTGTAGAGCAGGTGGAACTGCTCGCCCGCGAGCTTGTCGATGCCGTTGACGTCAACGGGCGACGTGGGGTGATCCTCATCGACCGGCAGGTAGCGCGGTCGTCCGTAGACCTGACGTGTCGAGGTGTGCACCACGACTGCGTCCGGGGCGACCGCACGCAGGAGCTCCAGGAACGCGACCTGGCTGCGGGTGTTGTGCTCGAGATCACCGAGCGGGTCGAGCATCGATTCGTGATGGCTGACCTGTCCTGCAACTGCAAAGACATACCCCGCTCCGTCAAGCAGGGGCTCCACCACGGAACGATCGGCGATGTTCGCGACCACGGCGCGCACCGCAGGGTCTTCTCGATCGAGATTGCGTCGATCGCCACCATGTGTGGGGACCAGCGCGTCGATCACCGTCACCCGTGCTCCCGCTGCGGCGAGGGCCAACGCCAGGTTCGACCCGATGAACCCCAACCCCCCGGTGACGATGCAGCTTGTTCCCGCGAAGGGAGCCAGGTTGTGGGTCGTCACCTCGTACTCGATTCCGCGCGGAGGGCCATCGGGTGTCGATGTTCAGGGCACAAAATGGTACCTCACGACCATCACCGAAAAGGAAACCAGCCCACAGGTCGAAGCGGCGAGCACCATGCCACGAACCTTGGTCGAGCACCGGTCGAGCACATCGCCGGCGGCGATCGCAACCGGGAACGACTCGTTTGCATACCTCCCCAAGCCGACGACGGCGAACAGCCCCGGGGGCACAAGATACGCGGCCACCATCACCAACCAGGCAAGGGGCAGGCGTCTCCAGGCAAGCAGGATGACGACGGCCACCACCGCGGCCATGGCCACATGCACCAGGCCGGCGTGATCGTGGGTCCTGACGAGCTCGAGCATCGTCAGCTCGTCCCACGACGCCTTGGACGTCCAGAACGCAAAGGGGTCGCCGCTCCAGCGGTCGACCTGAAGGCACCAGACCCCGATCGCCAGGGCCGACGGCGTTGCGATCAGCACCGCTCGTCGCAGCTGGGCGAGGCCGGGCGATCGGAGCACGAAAAGGCCCATGGCCGCCACAACCAGCAACCCGTTGGGACGAACCATGGTGACCACCACCCCCAAGGCCGCCGCGCCGAGGTCGTGGCGTTCCTCCAGGCACCAAAATGCCCACACCGAAGCGGCCAGGAAGATCGCCGAGGGATAGCCCAACGAGAACGAGACCGAACCGGGGAACAGCACCAAGGCCCAGACGCTCAATCGAGCCGCGGAGCCACGCAGGTGACGTGACGCCAGGCGATGCACGCCGCCAAGCGCGACGAGGAACACGACATGGTTGACGAGGAACGCCGTCAACCCCGATGGCATGCCCAACCAGTCCCCCACCCGGACGACACCCGGAAAGAAGGGAAAGAACGGCCACGGCGACTGCACACCGGAAACCGGCGGCGCGCCGTAGCCCACCTCGGCGATCTGGCGGTACCAACCGAAGTCCCAGCCCGTGAAACCCGACGACCACGGAAGCGCCGAGCCGAACAGCGACGAAGCGCCGACGAGCATGGCGAGGTCGACCACCAGGCGGGACGCGAGCCAGGGCAGCACGACAGCCCGCCACGGGAACAGACGCCCAACGACCGACACCACCAGACCATGCCCTTTCACGTGCCCCGACCTACTGTCTCCCAAGGCGTGTCGGCTCGACCGCATGTTAGGACATGCCCAAGCGCAGGAGAGTGTCATGGAGCTGGACGAGTACCGTCGCATGGCCGAGGTCGAGACCTCGCATTGGTGGTATCGCGCCACTCGTGAGCTGCTGCAAACCGTGCTCGGTCCCAACCTGCCGGCGGGGGGACGTCGCCTCGATGCCGGCTGTGGCACCGGCGCCACGGGCGCCTGGCTCGCCAATGCCGAGGGCGCCGGGCCGGCCGCTGCGCTCTTCGGCGCGGACATGGAGCACCTGGCCCTGTCGCTCTACCGCGAGGCGCACGAATCGACGGGGCTCACGGTCGCCGACCTGACTGCCCTCCCCTACCGAGACGGCGCCTTCGACGCGCTGTTGTGCGTGACGGTGCTGTGCCATCGTTCGATCACCGACCCCGCCGCCGCGGTCGGCGAGCTGGCCCGTGTCGTGCGCCCCGGTGGCGTGGTCTGCCTGATGGAGCCCGGCGTACGACGTCTTCGCCGAGCACACGATCGCGTGACCCATTCGGCACGCCGATTCTCACGAGCCGAGCTGGCAGCCCTGCTGGTCGCCAACGACCTCGAGATGCTTCGCAGCACCGGCGCCTACTCGTTCCTCGTGCCTCCTGCGGCGATCAAAGCCGTCATCGAACGCGGTCGCACCGGCAGCGACCTGGACTCGGCCCAGGACGGGCTCGGCGGGCTCCTGAGTCGAGCGGCGTCCCTCGAACGGCGTTGGTTTCCTACTTGAGGATGGTCAAGGTGACCGACACCTGAACCTGGGCCTTGTTGAGGCTCACGCTGACCAACCCTGACTGCTTCGAGCGATCGCCCTCGCCCTTGAAGGTGATGCTGCCGTCGAAGCCCGCAGGCCCGTCGTCGACGCGGGTCTTCTCTCCGAGCCGATATCCCGCTGCGACCAGGAGATCGAGGTACTGCTCGTACGCTTCGGCGCCGCCGAGCTCGACGAAGTAACGAGTGGTCTGCACGATCGAGTCGCTCTTGGGCTGCACCGAGGAGGTCTGGATCTTGGCGCCCTTCAGGATCGGAAACCCATCCGGGAAATCATCGGGGAGCCGACCGTTGATCAAGAGGCTCTTGCCCTCCGGGGTCTCGATCGTGACCGTGTCACCACCCTCGGAGAACGCCACCTTGCCCTCCGGGGTCTCATAGGTTCGGGGAAGGGTGTCCTTGGCCGACGGCTTTGACGCGTCATCGCCCTTGTCGTCCCCACAGCCCGACAGAACGAGCGCCCCGGCCACCAGTGCAACCAACAGGGTTGGCCAACGTGTCGATACCACCGCTCGACGCCGTGGCGCCTTCCTCGACAGACTCACGACGCCTGCGTCCATGTCGTCCCCCTCATCGATCGCCACACGGACGATGGTCCATGTGTCGCCCACCTCCGAGGCGAGCTGCAAAACCTCATCTGTCACATGACCATGCCACAGCGCTCCGAACCTGTCAGGCTTGAGGGTCATGGATGTCCGTCAATGCCCCCGCTGCGAGCTGCGATTCGGATCGAGGCCCGAGCTGGAGGACCACCTCTCCGAGGCGCATCCCGCACCGATCGACACCGACCAGCCCCCACCCGATTCCGAGCCCCGCCAACCCTGATACCAAGACCCTGACACCCAAGCAACGCACAATCCCTGCCGCGCGGAAGATCTCCCGTCGACGGATCAAGTGGTCAGTGGCCGTCCTGCTGGTCCTTTTCCTGCTGCCCGTGGCCGCGTGGGCTCTCGACACCTCCATGAGCGCAGACCTGGTCGTGCGCAACGCAGAGCTCGGGGGCCAATCGGTCGGGGGGATGAACGCCGCCAGACTCGCCCCCATGGTCGCTGCGACCGCACAACGTCTCGCCGGCTCCCGGATCGAGATCACGACTCCAGGTGGAACCCTGGCCACCACCGCCGCCGAGGTGGGTCTGGTCGTCGATCAGAAGACCACCGTCACCAACGCCATCGACCTCGGCTCACAGCCGTCCTGGTGGAAGCGACCCTTCGAGTGGCTCCGATCGTTCGTCGCCCCACGGGAGGTTCCCGTCCTCGCGTCCCTCGACGACGCGAAGCTCACAGCCGTGGTCGCGCAGCGGGACCCCACCAAGCGGGTGGAGCCCGTCGAGCCCACGATCGCAGACGATGGCGACGGGGCCATTCACGCCGTCAAGGGCATCAACGGTCACGGTCTCGACCCCGCGACCGTGCGCCACCTGGTGATCGAGGCAGCCGCACGCGGCGCCACGCCGCTTCGGGCAACCGTTGCCGATGCCGTGCTGCGCCCGCGGTTCGGTCTGGCCGATGCCGAGAAGTTGGCGCGGCAGGCCGACGCCCTGATGAGCACGTCGATCAGCGTCGAGGCCGGCGACACCGCCGCAACCGTGACACCGGCGATGCTCAGGCGTTGGGCCCTCGCCGTTCCCGGCGACGTCGGCCTCGTCCTGGACCTGGACGACTCGAAGGTGATCGACGATCTGGAGAAGCTCCTCCCCGACGTCGGCACGCCTCCGCTCGACGCGAGCTTCAAGGTCGTCGACGGTTCGCCCATCATCATTCCGGGTGTCGCCGGCGCCACCTGTTGTGCGCCGGTGGCGCCGGAGCGCATCCTCCAGGCGCTGACTGCTGGGGACCGGTCCAAACCCTCCGTTGATCTCCCGCTTCGCGTCGCCGAGCCCGAGCGCACCGTGGACGACGCCCGCGCGATGGGCATCGTCGAGCAGGTCGGATCCTTCACCACCAATCATCCGGCGAACCAGCCCCGCGTCGCCAACATTCACCGGATCGCCGATCTGGTTCAGGGCACGATCATCGAGCCCGGCAAGCGGCTCTCCAT
>JACOTK010000124.1 GCA_016178435.1 Actinomycetota bacterium | reverse complement strand
CTGCTTCTGGGGGCGGTGGGAACGACGGTTGTGCTCATCGCCGTCTTCTGGATTCCTGCCATGGCGGCGTTCAGGACCACGTCCATTGATGCCCAGGCACTCGAGCTCGAACGTGAGGTGACCGGCACGGCGATCAAAGCCGGGGAGACACCGCGGCCCGCAGATCTGCCGAACGACCTCGAGCACGATTTTGCGGTCTATGACCGTACCGGAAGGCGTCTGTTCGGCGAAGGGCCCGCGAGCGCGGACGAGTTCGTCCGCAGGGCGCTCGCCGGTGATCCGGCCAACGGACAGGCACGCGGCGAGCGGGTCTCAGCCGTTCCGATCCGTGCCGGCAAGGTGTTGCGGGGAGCCGAGCCGGTCAGTGAGGCAAACGATCGCACAAGGACTCGAGCTCAGCTCATGGCCGGCGCAGCCGTCGTTCTCGTAGCGGTGATTGTCATTGCGGTGTCGATTCGACTCCGAAGGTTGATCCGCCATTTTGATGAGCTTCGCCGGAGCGCGCAGCGCCTGGGTGACGGGGATTTCACGATTGATCCGGCTGTCACGGGCCTGGCCGAGCTCGATGAGCTCGGCGCGGTGTTGGCGGGGTCTGCTCGACGAATCGGCCTGTTGGTGGAACGAGAGCGTGAGTTCTCCTCGAACGCTTCCCACCAGATGCGTACGCCGCTTGCGGGGCTACGGGTGGCCGTGGAGGCGGAGCTTGCCTCGCCTCGTGACGACCCCACGGTGGTGCTGCACGAGGTGCTGGGCGCTGTCGACCGACTCGACGAGACGGTCGCGGGCCTCTTGAGCCTTGCCCATGAGCCGACCGTGGCCTGCGAACCGATGCTCCTGAGGCCCATGGTGACCGAAGCCGTGGCGCGTCGTCGTCACCTCGGGGAGCGCCCGGTCACGATCACCATCGAGCCGGCGCTGATGCTGACGGCCAGGAAGGCGGCCGTCAGCACGGTTCTCGATGTGCTCCTGGACAATGCCATCATCCACGGTCAGGGAGCGATCACGATATCGGGGGCACGGGTCGGCGACGGTCTGCGAATCGACGTCACCGACCAAGGGCACCTGAGGACCGGCGACGATGATCTCTTTGATCGGCACCGATCGCCCGCCGGTCGGACGGGTATCGGACTGCACCTTGCCCGCACGCTCGCCGAGGCCGAGGGCGGGCGTCTCCGACTGACCGGAACGGACCCGACGACTTTCACGCTGACGCTTCCTCCGTCCGACCGGGGCTCGGATCAGACGAGCTCGTAGTCCCCAAGCTTGGGCGCTGCCATCTCGGAGCGGAATCGGTCGAATCCCCAGGGCCAGGCCGCCGGGACCCCACGGTCATCGAGGTACCAGCTGCGGCAGCCGGTCACCCACACCGTGTTCTGCGCTGCCTCGGTGCGATCGACCTCGAACCGCTCGGCCGCCTCGTGGGTGGCGCAGATCTCCCGGCTGCTCTCGGCCTGGGCGGCGTCGACCAACTGCATGATGTAGTTGAACTGGAGCTCGGCAACATCGATGAGTGAGAAGTTGCCGACCGGGCCGTTCGGTCCGTTCAGCATGAACAGGTTGGGAAACTCGGGAATGGAGATCGCCAGGTATGCGGAGGGACGTTTGGCCCAGACGTCGTCGAGGGCGATGCCGTCTCGCCCCGTCACCCGAATCGGCCGCAGGAACTGGTCGACTCGAAAGCCGGTGGCAAGGACCAGAACGTCGAGCTCGTGCAACTCGCCGTCCCTCGTGCGCACGCCACCGGGCTCGATGGCCTCGATGCCCTCCGTGATGAGGTGGGCATTCGGACGCTGGATCTTCTCGTAGAAGTCCGAGGCGATGATGAGCCGCTTGCAGGCTGCCCGGTAGTCGGGGGTGAGCTTCGCCCGCAGCACCGGGTCGGACACGTGGTTCTCGATGTTGGCCCGACAGGTCTGTTCCAACATGACCAGGGTGGGCGAGTTCTTGTCGACCACGGCACTGGCGAAGTTGTTCTCGAAGGACTGGGCAAGGGCGTTCTTGACCTCCGCCATGGTCGAGGGATCGGCCCGATACCTTTCCTTGTCGGTCTCATCGATGGGCGTGTTCTCCATCGGCAGCACCCACTGGGGCGTCCGCTGGAACAGATGGAGCTCGCCGACGGTGTCGACGATGGCGGTGACGACCTGCACCGCGGTCGAGCCGGTGCCGATGATGCCCACGCGCTTGGCCTCGAGTGAGACGTCGTGGTTCCAGCGGGCGGTGTGAAACATGGTGCCCCCGAAGGTGTCGAGGCCCTCGATGTCGGGGTATTTCGGATGATGGAGGACGCCGGTGGCGGCGATCACGAAGTCGGCCTCATCCCGACGCCCATCGGTGGTGGAAAGGTGCCAACGACCGTCCCGGAACTCCAGTGAGCTGATCTCTGCGCCGAACTCGATGGACCGGAGGACGTCGTGATGGCGTGCAACGTCCTCGAGGTAGGCCAAGATCTCGCCACCCGGCGAAAAGACGCGACTCCATTCGGCATTCGGGGCGAAGGAGTACCGGTACAGGTGAGAAGGCACGTCACAGGCGACGCCCGGATAGGTGTTCTCGCGCCACGTGCCGCCGAGGCGGTCGGCCTTCTCGTAGACCGTGAAGTCGTCGAATCCGCGTTCACGCAACTTGATGGCGCTCAGGATGCCTGCCATCCCGGCCCCGATCACGATGAAACGTGGCGCTGCCTTGCTCATGGTGTAACCCCCTCCGTGCGTCAGCAGCTTGGCAAGGGTCATCCGGAAGAGGGCCCCTGTCAGGCCGAATCATATAGGAACAAACTATAGGTTAGACGGAGGTGAGTGCGAACCCGTCGTAGTCCTTTGCGGCGATCTCGTTGCACCGGGCGCGGTAGGGCCCGACGCCGCCGACGTAGGGCATGAAGACCCGAGGCTTGCCGGGGATGTTCGCGCCGATGTACCACGAGTTTGCCCGCGGGAACAACGTGAAGCCGGCGACCTCGTTGACGTGCGCCACCCACGCCTCCTCGGCTTCGACCGTCGCCTCGATGGCGACCACGTTGCGCTCTCGGAGATACACGAGGCAGTCGGCGATCCAGTCGACGTGCTGTTCGATCGACACCGGCATGTTGCTCAACACCGAGGGGCTGCCCGGGCCGGTGATGGTGAACAGGTTGGGGAATCCGGCGATGCCCAGTCCGAGGTAGGCCTTGGGGCCGGCCTCCCATTTCTCCTGCAGCGCAAGATCGCCACGGCCCCGGATGTCGATCTTGGACAACGCCCCGGTCATGGCGTCGAAGCCCGTGGCGAAGACGATCGCGTCGAAGGTGTGCTCGTCATCGGCCGTACGAATCCCACTTGGTGTGATGGCCTCGATGGGGTTCGTCTTGATGTCGACGAGCGTCACGTTGTCCCGGTTGTAGGTCTCGAAGTAGTGCGTGTCGAGCGCGAGGCGCTTCGTGCCGATGGGATAGTCCCTCGGCATCAGCTTCTGGGCGGTTTCGGGGTCCTTGACGATCTGGGCGATCTTGGAGCGCACGAACTCGGCGGCGGTCTCGTTCGCGTCCTCGTTGATGATCAGGTCGTAGAAGGTGCTGAGGAATCGAAACCCCCCGATCTTCCATGCCTCTTCGTAGGCTTCCAGCTGTTCCTCGGCGCTCAGTTCCAGGGCGGAACGGTTGCCCGCGGGGTAGGGAAAGCCACCGAAGGACTCGCGTCCCTTGCGACGCCATTCGGCGTAGTCGGCCTTCCAATCACGCTCGAACTCGGGGTCGAGCGGGCCGTTGTGCGCCGGAACCATGAAGTTGGGGGTGCGCTGAAAGACCGTCAGGTGCTCGGCCTGTTCGGCGATGAGCGGTATCGCCTGGATGGCCGAGGAGCCCGTGCCGATGATGCCGACCCGTTTTCCGGTGAAGTCGACCCCCTCGTGAGGCCATTCGCCGGTGTGATAGGTGGCGCCCTCGAAGGTGTCGAGCCCGGTGATGCCGGGGGCGTTCGGAGACGACAGGCAACCGGTCGCCATGATGCAGAACGTCGCGACGAGCGTGTCGCCGGCTGCCGTGGTGATCGTCCACTCGTTGGCGGCCTCGTCGTAGTGCGCGGCGTTCACCCGGGTGTCGAACGTGATGTCTCGGCGCAGATCGAAGCGGTCGGCAACGTGGTTGAGGTACTTCAGGATCTCGGGCTGACCCGGGTAGCGCTCGGTCCAGTTCCATTCCTGCTCGAGCTCGGATGAGAAGGAATAGGAGTAGTACATGCTCTCCGAGTCACAGCGCGCGCCCGGGTAGCGGTTCCAGTACCAGGTGCCACCCACCCCGTCACCGGCCTCGAGGACGTGACACGAAAAGCCCAACTCACGGAGACGATGGAGCATGTACATGCCCGAGAATCCTGCTCCGACGATGACGGCATCGAAGCGCTGTGGTGCGTCGGACATCATTCCCCCTGTGTGTCTTGCTCGCGGTGTGCCTTGCTCGCGGCGTTGTCGCCCATCGATGATCTTAGCTTTGCGGGTAGGTGCGGGGACAATGAGTGTGGGAACGCTGATACGACGGCGGGCGCCGATGTCGACTCAGACGACGACGGGGTCGATCACCAGGGCTTCCTCGACGGCGATGGACACCGTCGCCGGGACGACAGCATGACCGCGGGTCGGTTCCACCAGCCGCCGACAGCAGAGCAGCACGATGGCCGATGAGCCGGCCATGATGAGGAAGAACCCACGCGGGGTGACGAAGAGCAGCGTCGAGAGAAAGGCGATACCCCCGATGTTGCCGTAGGCGCCCGCCATGCCGGCGATCTGGCCCCCCGACTGTTTGCGCACGATCGGCACGATCGCGTAGACGGCCCCGTTGCCCGCCTGGGCGAAGATCGATGCCACGAGTACGAGGGCAACCGCCCCGCCGACCGGCCAGGCGCTGGTCATCGTCGACATCGCCAGATAGCCGAGGCCGAGCCCCCCCATGAGGGTCGCCAGCCAGCGCTTCCGGCTCTGGACCAGGTCGGAGATGAACCCGCCGGCCGGCCGTGACACGAGATTCATGAAGGCGAATGCCGATGCTGCCGCCCCCGCTACCGCGGTCGACAGGCCCCAGGTCGACTCGAAGAACTGGGGTAGATACGACACGGCGGCCAACTCCGAACCGAAGGTGCAGAAGTAGGCGAGTGAGAGCACGACAACCGAGATGAACGGATACTGCTCGTCCTCGGGGTAGTCGCCGGTGAGGGCCCGTTGATTGACCCGACGGACCGCCGTGACCTGGTAAAGGAGAAACAGCGCAGCCAGCCCGAACCCGGCGATCATCGCTCCAGTGCCGATGACGCCGACCCGTTTGACCCGCCACGCGATCACCGCCAGGGCAACGGCGGCGGGTATGAACATCGTCATGAGGCCGAACACCGCCCTGCGGTTGGTCACCTCGAGCGCGACGGCGCTCTTTGCCCGAACATACGGGACCCCGGCAGGGGTGTCGGAAACGAGCCTCGAGTAGGCGATGCCATAGGCAGCGGCCGCTACGCCGGTCAGCGCGGCAGCCCAGCGCCAGCCCTCCTCGCCGCCTGCGATACCGGCGATGACCGGAAGCCCGAGGGAGGCGGCGGCAGCACCGAAGTTGCCCCAACCCCCGTAGACGCCTTCGGCGGTCCCAACCTCGGTGGGCGGAAACCACTCCGCCACCATCCGAATGCCGACCACGAAGCCGGCGCCCACGACGCTGACCAGGAGCCTGCTGATCAGGAGCATGGTGAAGCTCTGCGCCGTGGCGAAGAGCATGCACGGCACGATCGCGAAGATCAGGATCGCCGAGAAGGTCCGCCGTGGTCCGAACCGATCGAGCACACCGCCGATGATGAGTCGGGCCGGAACGGTGAGGGCGAGGTTGCACAGCCCAAGGGTGACGAGTTGGCCCTTGTCGAGGCCGAACTGCTTGCCGATGTCGCCGGCGAAGGGTGCGAAGTTGAACCAGACCACGAAGGAGAGAAAGAACGCCATCCACGTGAGATGCAAGGTGCGCTGCGCCGCGCCACGTCGGAAGACAACCGACATGAGCTCCGATGGGCGCGGAAGATGAGGTGTATCTGAATGCATGGGAACAGGTTGACGGGATGCTGTTTCGTCGCTGTGTTCCAACTGTTACAGGCGGTGTACACCTTCCTCACTTCTTTCCGAGACGCCCTGTGCGCGACCGTCCTTCCCGTTGCCCGCCGCCCTCCGCCTTGCCGAGGCCTTGGTGTGGGTCCCGCGGACGGCATGGCGACCCATTGCACCGCGGTCCTCGCGGGCGTAGCGTCGCAACAGCCGATTCCATTTCGATGAGGAGGTCAGGATGTTCGTCCAGATCATCGAGGGACAGACTCGCGATGCCGAAGGCGTCCGGCGCCAGGGCGAACGTTGGCTGAGTGAGCTTCGTCCGGGGGCAGCGGGTTTCGTCGGGTTGACGTCGGGTGCTTCAGCCGACGGACGGACGATCACGATCGCCTGCTTCGAGTCCGAGGCGGCTGCCCGTGCCAACAGCGATCGTCCGGAGCAGGGCGCGTGGTGGGCGGAGACCGCCAAGCACTACGACGGTGAGGCGGGTTTCACGGAGACATCCGATGTCCAGGAGATGCTCGGTGGACCCTCCTCGAAGGCGGCTTTCGTGCAGATCATGCGATCTCGGGGTGTCGATCGCGACGCTGTGGCCCGCTTGGACGAGTTGTTCGCCGAGTATTCGCCTTCCCGACCCGAGATCATCGGGTTGCTGCGTTGTTGGACGGGACCCGACACCTGTGTGGAGGCTGCCTACTTCACCACCGAGGCAGCGGCACGCGCAGGCGAGCAAAGGGAGATGCCCGCCGAGTTGCAGGCAGCGATGGCCGAGTCGCCGGATTCGATGGGGACCACGGAGTTCCTGGATCTGATCGACGCCTTGGTCTTCCGATCCTGACCATGGATCTGCCCGATGTTCACGCACGAGCGGTCGCCAACACCCAGGCCGTCATCGATGCGATGACCGTCGAGCAGATGCACAACGCCACTCCCTGCGCCGACTGGGATGTGACCGAGCTGTTGAATCATGTTGTGTACGGCAACCTCTGGGTGGCCCCACTGGTCGGTGGCGAGACGATCGAGCAGGTTGGCGATCGGTTCGAGGGCGACATCCTTGGTGGCGACTTTTCCGAGGCTTTCCGTCTCTCGGGACGCCTGGCCGTCGCTGCCTTCAAGGTCCCCGGTGCGATGGACGCGCCGTGCGCTGTGTCCTATGGACCGGTGCCCGGCAGCATCTACTGTGGTCACCGGTTCACCGACGTGCTGGTGCACGGATGGGACCTGGGGGCAGCAACCGGAGGCGACACCGAGCTTCCGGCGGAGCTGGTCGAGGCGTGCCTGGAGATCACGTTGCCCCAAGCGGCGATACTCGGTGTCACCGGAGCGTTTGGCGAAGGCGTGGATCTGGGTGACGAGGTGTCCCCACAGACCCGCCTTCTGGCGCTCCTCGGTCGCAGGGGCTGAGCGGTCGGGATCGGTTCGCGTCCAGTCAGAGCAGTCGGGGCAGCCCGTCAGGTGCCCGCGCACGCGTGCTTCCCGTTGGCCTATGGCGCGATCGCCTTTTGCCTGCTGCGGTTGAGGATGCGACCGACGAAGTCCGGCAAGGGTCGAGCGGCGAGCGTGACGACCGGGGAGGGGAGAATGCGGGTCAGCTGGAACCCGCCCCGTGCTTCCCAACCCACTCCGGCCATGGCCCGGTTGCGCTCGATCGCCTTGATGATGGTGGTGGCCGCCAGTTCCGGTGGGTGTCCCATCGAGAAGCCACGTTTGGTCAACGCAACGGCCCTGGGGTTGTCGACATCGCCGAAGAAGCGGGTGCGCTCGATGATTGCCGTGTCGATGAAGCCGGGGCAGATTGCGGTGACGCCGACACCGCGGGTTCCCCAGTCGGCTCGCACTGATCGGGAGAACATGAGCACCGCAGCCTTGGTCGTCGAGTAGGCGGGGGTCATCGCCTGGGGAAGGAATGCGAGTCCGGACGAGAGGTTGATGACATGGCCCCGACCCTGCTCGAGCATTGCCGGCACAAAGGCGTGACAGCCGTACAGAACGCCGTCGAGGTTGATCGATCGGATCCACTCCCAGTCGTCGAGCGACATGTCGAGGAATCGGCCCGACATGCCGACGCCGGCGTTGTTCACGAGGATCTGAAGGGTCCCGTGTTCACGGTGAACCTGTTCGGCAAGCGCCACGACCGCCGCCCTGTTCGCAACATCACATTGGAATGCAACCGACTCGACGCCGATCTCCTGGCATGCCTCGGCGGTTGCCTTGGCGGCCGCCTCGTTGATGTCGACCGCAAGCACCTTGGCGCCCCGTTTGGCCATTGCCAGGGCGGTGGCCTGCCCGATACCGCTGCCCGCTCCCGTGATGAGGGTGGTCGAACCTGGAATCTGAACCTTGGCTCCCATGATGCCTCTTTCGCTTGGATGATCTGTCCCGGCAGGCCCGAGAGAGGCATGTCGGCGAACGGGATCAACAGTAAACAGTTGTGGGGAATCCTTCCAGCTCAAAAAGGGAATGTCCCGGGAGGGCAACGGAATGGGTCCGGCGAGCGCATCCACCGTAGGTCGCCCCACGCTGAGCCTCGACTTTACGGTGCTTTGCCGTACTATATCTGGCAAATCACGTGATACTTGCGACTAATGCCTGGACAGTTGCGAGTTTCATGTGCTCCACTGAGGCTATGGCATCGAACTATCGGCCCGGCCAAGTCGCCGAACTGTTGGGTGTGAGCGTCGACACGGTGCGTCGCTGGTGCGACGAGGGACGTTTGAAGACGACGCGCAGTACCGGCGGTCACCGCCTCGTGTCGGGCAAGGCCCTGGCCCGGT
>JACOTK010000123.1 GCA_016178435.1 Actinomycetota bacterium | reverse complement strand
ATGGGGGAACCCTGATCGATGGACGGGGCGAGGTCAAGCACCTGCGTGGTGGGAGCTGCCCCGGGGATGATCCGACCCGTGGGTCGGAAGTGCGAGCCCGATGCTCACCTCCGCCGGCAAGCCCGCGGCCACAGCCGCCACCTCGTCCCGCTCGACGCGCTTCACAACAGGTACCTTCTGCGGTGAAATGCACGTGAGTTGACCGCGAACGTGGGCGCGCGAAACCAAGGTCGGGGCGGAGCCCCGACGTGAACACGGTGGAGTTGGAAGGCCTACGTGGTTGGCGTCAGGGTGACGGAGTGGCCGAGGACCTCAAGCTTGTAGACCAACCGGCGGGTCTCGCGTTCGGGATCGCGTCGGGCCTGGTAGTAGTCGGCGCCGAGGTCGGTGAACCGTTCCCCGGTGCTGAGGAGGTGCCAGATCACGTCGGTGAGGCTGTGCGCGACGGCGAGGGCCGCTTTGTTCGGGCCTCGCCGGTGGGCGATCTGGCGGTACTGGGCGCCGAAGTGGCCGGCCTTGGTTCGGGCCGCGGCGCGGGCCGACTCGATGAGGGTGCGGCGCAGCCACCGGTTCCCGTTGGTGGTGCCGACCCGGCGCCGCTTGCCCGCGGACTCACCGCGTGATGGGGACCGAAGTGACCGCTGAGCGCCTCGATGAGGGCGGGGAGCTTGTTGCGCATCCGCCCGATCGCCATCTCGGCCAGCACCGCCGTGTCGCGCTCGCCGGCGATGAGCGCCTCGATCATGTTGCGTCCCGACATCGTCAGCACCCCCGACGCGACCGACGTCAACTTGATGCCGGCGTCTTGGAGCACCTTCTCCAGCCGCTGGACCTCTGCGGCGCGGGTGTCGAGCCGGCGCTTGCGGTAGCGGGTCAGATCCCGCAGCTCCCGGATCGGCGGCGGTGGCACGAAGCTCGCCCGCACCATCCCGTGTGCGACCACGTCGGCCAGCCATGCCGCATCGGACATGTCGGTCTTGCGCACCGGCACGTTCTTGACGTGATGGGCGTTGCACAGCCACACCTCGAAGCGGTCCTCCAAGGCGTAGTAGCAGGGCTTCCAGTAGACGCCGGTCGCTTCCATGCCCACCACCGTCACCGCCTCGCCGGCCAGCCAGTCGGCCAGCTCCGCAAGGCCCGCGGTGGTCGTCGCGTAGCGGGCCCTGTGCAACACCACCTCGCGACGCACGCCCGGCACCCGGGCACACGCCGACACGCTGTCGCGATGCACATCGAGCCCTGCGACCCGCTCGTAGATCTGTTCCATTCGGCTCCTCCTTGGTTGGGTTCAGTGACACCCACCGGGGAGGGCCCGGTTCTCACACGAGTCTGCGGTTCGTGCTCACAGCGACAATCCCGGGTCCCGACGGTCCCTGCGCCAGACTTCTTGCGGGCTCAGATGGCACCAATAAGGAGACGACGACCGCGCCCGGCAGGCCCAGCAAGCATTTCATTGCTCCCGCGTGAGCGCCCCGCCCATGTTGACTTCTTGCGGTTCGCATTCATGGTGGTGGTCCCCTTCTTGGTTGGATGTCTTGGTGGACACCCGACACCTACCAGCCGGCAGGTCTCAGGCGGGGGACCGCCGCCTCAATTCCCACAAGACTCGGGACAACCTCGTCCACAAACCCCGCTGCTTCAAGCGCTGCTACGAGTTCATCTTTGGTCTCGATGTCAGGGATTGCCCACCCGTTAAGCCAGCTATGGATGAGGCGTTCATCATCAGGTGGTAGTGGTCGCGAGAAGCGGAGATACTCGCCAATTATCAGCTGTTCCCTCCAAGCGCGCTTTTATGATGTCCTGAATCATCAGACTTCCGAACGCGCTTGACCCATGCGGCGGCACGGGAAAGGCTCCTTGCCCTTCGGCGTCGATGAACAGGGACTCGACAATGCTCACCAAGGCATGGCTGTGCCGACCGCCCTGCAGGGCTTGTTTGCTCGTGACCTGATTTGCTTGACACACACACAAACACACTACGGTCACCAAAGTTCGTAGGTATCAAAGTCGGTCACTAGATCGGCAACTGATGGAAGAGGGTGGGTTTGATGATGATCAAGCGTTTTTCCGTGCTTTTGCTGGCGTTGGCATCGCTGGTTGGGGTTGTTGGCACTGGCGCAGGTGCCCAAGATTTGGGACCCGTTGCAACCGGTGTCAGCGACGCACCAAGCAGCAAGGCTGGTGCAGGTCAGATTCTAAAAGACACGCAGTGCTTCCCTGTCGGATGTGACACAGACGCAGAGGGTGGAAGTATCCCAAGTGCTGGCGTTACCCCAAGTGCGGACATTATGATATCTTGTTCTGGAACCAACGACGATGCGCATTACTCAAGCAACGCTGGTGGGGCCATCTTCAAGACGCGTATTACCTGTACTGGCAATGTTAACACCCAGGTATTCGTTCAATATCAAGGGCGACTTCAGCTCGCTTGGGCCGTTTGCCCTGGCACTAGCAACCTCGTATGGTTCGAGCGCGCCACGTCTAAATATGGTCAATGGGTCGACGTTAACGGTGCGGCAACAACGTTTTACACACCGCAGCCCGGCAGCAGTGGCGGCAGGGGGGCCGGTTGGTGGGCTATGTCTTCAACCTTTTATTTCGTCTATTCGGGTGTTACATCATCAGTCGGCAGCCATCACAATTATGTTTGCAAGACTATTTGAGTTGTCATAGCAGGGGCCTGTCGGGCGCTATTTGAGGGAAGGCACTGACAATGGACGCCAGTCTCATAGATGAACGTGACGCGACCGGCGAAGTTGAATGCCCTAACTACAGGGTGGAGATCATCTCCCAGGATCGAGGCCGTATCGATACCTGGCGTATCATTGGTGCCCGTGATGTTCGAGAGGTTCTAGACTGGGCGCAAGCCAACAGGGGTACCGGAACGACGGTCGTGCACGTTGAGGCTCGAGATGAACTAAACCCCGGAGTAGTTCTTCATCGAGTGGATGGAATTCCTTACGGACATGGTCAAGACCAGGGTGGTGGGACACCAGCGGTCCTAAAACTTGATCCACCGGCGAAACCAGCGATCTGACGCGTGACCTCGCTTTATAAGCCTCAATCCACCGACCGGCCTCGGCCGATCGTCCTGAAGGCCCTCGGAGCGTCGTTGAGGGGGTGATGGGGCAGCGAGCGGGTTCGGGGCGCCAGGGTCGGCTGTGGCGGGGCGTGGCAGGGCCGGCGCTTGTAGGTGTGCGGCTCGTGCTCTGGCGCCGGGATTGGCTCGGGGCACCTCAACAGGTGGGCTCAGGTGACCAGCACAACGGCGCGGAGCCCTTCGAGCGCCGTGTGAAACTGCTCGGCCCAGGGCCAACGGGCGGCCAGGTGCAAGGTGCGCCTGCGAGCCGAGCGGGTGATGCGCACCGGCGATCAGTGGCGTCAAGCTCGAGGGCATCGCGGCCCGGGACCACACCCCACAAGCGTGGCGTGTCTACATCGACGATCGATGTCGACCACCGAAGCGGGATTGCTCGATGTCGATGCGGCAAGCGAGTCGCAGGTGCGGGTGGGGTGTGTCATTCTCGACGGGATGACGCACGTTG
The DNA here is from genome assembly GCA_016178435.1 of Actinomycetota bacterium. Lineage (GTDB taxonomy): Bacteria > Actinomycetota > Acidimicrobiia > Acidimicrobiales > CADCSY01 > JACOTK01. Next base: position 635 of record JACOTK010000123.1, on the reverse strand, counting down.
CGGTGGTTTTGGCCCAGGTCGATGGGGAAGCCTAGAGAGAGGCAGGGGAGCGCCCGTCAGTTCCCACGCATGGCACGGGTGAGCGAACTGTGTCGCGAGATCATTGCAGACGAGTTGGAGCGCATCGGCGATGATCGGCTTCCTTTGGTGACCGTTACCCACGTCGAGATTGATCCTGACCTTCGCCACGGGCGGGTGTTCTATTCATCGCTTGGACCCGGGGAGGAGTTGGTCGTCGAGGTGCTCGGTGAGCACCGTGCTCATCTACAAGGGGCCATCGCTCGCCAGGCCCGGCTGAAGCGCACGCCCGAGCTTGTGTTCCGCCTCGACCCGGTCATCGTCACCAGCGCTCGCATCGAGGAGCTCTTGCGACACGAAGCCGCCGCCAACGAGCCCGAACAACCAGAACAGTGATTCGGAAGTCCGATGCTCCCGGTATCGACGGCGTCTGCGTCATCGACAAGCCGCCGGGATGGACCTCCCACGATGTGGTCGCCAAGGCCCGCAGACAGCTCGGAACGTCAAAGGTCGGTCATGCCGGGACACTGGATCCCGGAGCCACCGGCGTGCTCGTTCTCGGTGTTGGCCGAGCGACGCGGCTGCTGCGCTTTCTCGCCGAGTTGCCGAAGTCCTAT
>JACOTK010000122.1 GCA_016178435.1 Actinomycetota bacterium | reverse complement strand
GCATGGGTCCTGATGTCCTGAGGCGCGTCTATCGCAGAACCCGCGGTGCGGCCTCTCGTCTGGTGGGACGGGCGGACCGCCGTCTCTCGGTTGCACGTCATCAACGCATGCGGCCCAACCTCCTGGTGCGTGATGACGGCCCGGGTGGCCCGTTGCTCGTGATCGTGGGGGACGACGACGACTTCAGTCGCTATCTCGTCGAGATCCTTCGGGCGGAGGGGCTGAACTGCTTTGCCGTGATTCCCCTGGCGCAACTGAGCGCCGAGAGGCTCCAGGCCCATGAGGTCGTGCTCCTCGGGAGGATGTCGTTGTCGCCACGGGACGTCGACCTCCTGACCGACTGGGTGGAGCGAGGTGGCAGGTTGCTTGCGATGCGCCCTGATCATGCACTGGCGCCATTGCTCGGCATGGAACCCGTGGGGCGCACACTGGACGAGGGATATCTGAGAGTGGACACAACTCGATCGCCGGGTTCGGCGATCACCGATCGCGTGATGCAGTTCCACGGGACGGCGGACGGACATCGCGTTGTGGACGCATCGGTCGTAGCGGAGCTCTTCATCGATGCGGACTCTCCCGCCGGGTGGCCGGCGGTGGTGACCCGTGTCGTGGGTGAGGCCGGCGGTCGCGCCGCAGCCTTCACCTATGACCTGGCGCGCTCGGTGGTTCAGACCCGCCAGGGCAATCCTGCGTGGGTCGGCCAGAACCGAGACGGTGATCTCCTCAATCGATCCGACGACCTTTTCTACGGCGCCGCCGAAGGAGATGTGCAACGCGATTGGGTCGACCCAGGGCTGTTGGATGTGCCGCAGGCCGACGAGCAACAACGCCTGATGGCGAACGTTCTCGCCCACCTGTGTGCCGACCGTACGACCCTGCCGCGGTTCTGGTACCTGCCGGAGCGCCACGTTGCCGCGATCGTGATGACCGGCGACGATCACGCGCTCAACGGCACCACCGAACGATTTCGTGACTACCAGGCCCTCGACGACGCCGTTGCCGATCGGGGCGACTGGGGTCGGGTCCGGGCAACATCGTACGTCTATGCACACAGTCCCATGACCGACGCAGAGGCCCTGGCCCTGGAGCAGCAGGGATTCGAGATCTCCCTGCACCTGACAACCAAGGGAACCGAGTACGACCTGGGATCGCTCAGTCGCACGTACCGAAAGCAGCTGAAGCTCTTTCGCGGGCGCTATCCGAGCCTTCATCCCCCGAGCACCCACCGCACGCACTGCGTGGTGTGGAGTGACTGGTCCACGCAGGCGGAGGTCGAGCGGGCAAACGGGATTCGGCTCGACACGAACTACTACTTCTACCCCGCCCCGTGGGTTGCCGGGCGGATCGGGCTCTTCACGGGCTCGGGCCTGCCCATGCGCTTCGCCTCGCTGCGTGGCGAGATCATCGACTGCTATCAGGCTGCGACACAGTTGAACGACGAGACCGGGCAGGTCTACCCGGAGACCATCGAGGTGGCTCTCGACCAGGCGCTCCACGATGTCGGGCGGGCAACGGTGCTGACGGCCAATATGCACACCGATCTCGGCGCGTCGAGCGGATCGGATGCGATCGTGGCGGAGGCCCGTCGTCGTGGCGTGCCGGTGATAAGCGCCCGCCAACTGCTCACCTGGCTGGATGGGCGTTCCGCGTCATCGTTCGGGCCTGTCGAACGCGACGGCCACGCACTGCGCTTTGCCGTCACGGCATCGGACGACGTTCCGGGCCTCACTGCTCTGGTCCCACTGCCCCCCGGTTGCACCGATGTCCGTTCGGTGACCTGTGAAGGAGCAGTGATCCCCTTCGAGATCGAGGAGCTGTGGGGAGTCATCCATGTCGTGTTCCCGGCGCGCTCCGGTCGCCACGAGATCCTCTGCTCGGAGGAACCCAACACGACGGAGGTCGGGGAGCAGCGTCACGTTGTGGCCGGCAAGCCGGCGCTCGTCGATCTCCATCTCGGCGCCGGGTCACATGACGGAACGGCGCTGAGCAGCGTGCGCGGCGGTGCGCTCGTCCTTTCCCCGGGGATCCTGCTCGATCCGGCAGCGGGAGCGGGATTCGCGGGGTGGCATGCCGTTGCGGGCGGGTTGCCCGTGACAGACGACGGACGGACCGTCGAGGTCGTCGAGGTCGTCGAGGCGGTGCTGCGGTCATCGACGACCATCACTGTCGGAAGCTCGTTCGAGGCCGAGGTCCGGTTCTCGGGTTCTCCCGGCCAATACCTCGGTTTGGTCGGGGAGGTCGACCCGGAGACGTCGATCACGTTCCTTGTGGACGATCGAGGTTGTCTCAGCGCTGTCAATGCGGTGGGGGGAAGCCGTTTGGTCACACCCGTTCCGGGTTCCCGGTACGGGGAGCCACATCGCTTCCGGGTCGACTGGGACGCGGGCCTGACCTTGTTCGCCGTCGACGGCCGTACGATCGCCGAGCATCGGATCCCCTTGCGTGAACCGCTGCGGCCGGTCATCGGTGCCCCTCGCGGATCGGGGGCCCTGGGGGTCTCCTGGATCCGGACGTCCGATTTCCCGCTGTCGGGAACCTTCACCTCCCGGGTGATCGACCTCGGTGCGTCGAGCACCTGGGGTCACACGACCCTGCGGTCACCGGCACTGACGATGACCGGCGCCAGGGCGGCCTTCCGTGCCGGCGACGTGGAGCTACCGGACCCCTCGTGGTCCGATTGGATCCGCCCGGGAGCGTCCGGTGCTCCCCTGGGGATCCGGGGGCGCTATCTCCAGTACCAGGTGACCCTTCTCACGGCGTCGCCTCGGTGGACGCCCGAGGTTCTGGGTGTCTCGATCGAACGGCTGTCCTGACGTTCAGGAACCCTGGTTGCGCTCGACACGAGCGGGTGGCGGCCGCTGTTCGATCTCATGTCGGGCCGACATCGAACGACCCGTCATGAGCGTCCCCTCCCAGGCGGCGCCTACCCAACGAAGGGTCAGGCCGGCGCGGGTCATGATCTCCGCGGCGTCACGACGGAGGACCAGTGCTCCCACAAGAGCGATCAGTCGCCTGCCCGACCGGGCCCAGTGCAACGAGGTGCGAGCAGTCAGCCGAGCGAGCGGCGGAGGGCCCTTGGCGATGGCGTCCATGACGATGTCCGAGCGACCCTGGGCGAAAGAACGTCGAAGGAGCCACTTCCGCTCGGTTCGTTCCTCCAACACGTGGTGGTGCACGACGGCATCGGGAACGTACACAACCCGCCTGCCCAATTGATGGATCCGCAGGAAGAGATCCTTCTCTTCTCCCGAGATCAAATTGGTGCCGGTTCGTCCCAGTTCGACCGAAAATCCTCCCAGGTCAATCAGGGTCTGTCTGTCGATGGCCATGTTGGCGCCATAAGGGTATTGAGGAAACGTCAACAGTTGGTAGGAGTCACCCAGATCAAGACCTGAATAATAGCTTTCCTGGCTCAACGGAACCCACGAAGGACGTTCAGCAGGCCAACGCAGATAGATGCGACCAGCAGTGGCGACCGGCTGTGGTTGTTGTCGGAAGGCACGCAAATGTGCAGAGAGGCAGTCGGGTTCCGCTACGGCATCGTCATCGAGAAAGACAATGATCTCGCCCCGTGATTCCTTGGTTCCCCGATTGCGCGCGTGCGAAAGACCCATCGTGTCCTCACGAATGTAACGCAGGTTGACAATGGAGGCGAGAAGCTCTCCGACGACGTCTGGCGTCGCATCACTGGAGGCATTGTCGACGACAATGATCTCAAAGTCGTCGGCTGGAAGCGTCTGTGAGGTGAGACTTTCAATGGCAAGCTGCACGTAATCAACACGGTTGAAGGTGCAGATCACAGCACTCAGCTTTATGCTCAATGCAGGATCCTCACGAGCGAAATGATAGTCGAGCTGTCCATGCATGTCGCCATCTGCGCGCTGACCTTTCACCGACCCGAGGGCCTGAGCTCCCTGCTCGCTGCACTGAACCTGTTGCGCGTTCCCGAAAGCGTCACCGTGTCCATTGTCGTGGTCGATAACGACGAGCTCGGATCGGGAGAGGCGATCGTCGAATCGGCTGGAGCTTCCCTGGCCTTTCCGCTCACCTATGTCATCGAGGCCCGTCGAGGCATTGCCCAGGCACGCAACGCCGCCGTCGCGGCGGCGATCTCCGGAGACGCCGACCTCGTTGCGTTCATCGACGACGACGAGGTTCCCGACGCCGACTGGCTGACCGGGTTGCTCGAGGTGCAGGCGTCGACGGGAGCCGATGTGGTGACCGGCCCTGTGATCCCGGTGTTCAACGAGGAGCCGCCCGATTGGGTCGAGCAGGGGAAGTTCTACGATCGCCCTCGATTCCCGACCGGCACCCGGCTGACCTATGCGCGGACCAGCAACGTGCTCATCGCCGCCCGGCTCTTGCGTGATCCATGGCCACCGTTCGACGAGCGGTACGCCACAACAGGAGGAGAGGACACCCATTTCTTCATGCGGGTTCGGCTCAACGGCGCTCACATCGCCTGGGCCGACGACGCGGTGGTCCGGGAGTTGGTGCCTCCGTCACGGATTTCGGTGGGCTGGCTCGTGCGCCGGGCGTACAGCCGGGGGAACACGCTGAGCCTGTGCCTGCTCGATCTCCAGGATTCATGGCCCCGTCGAGCCAAGCGGGTGGCTGCCGCAGCAGTCGAGGTCGGCGGGGGCGTCGCGCTCTTGGCCACAGGTCCGTTCAGGGGCAAGGCGGTGAGGGTGGCGGCGCTGCAGAAGTTGGCCTACGGGGCCGGCCTTGCGAGCGGCTTGGTCGGCTCGACGTACCAGGAATACGCGCAGACCCACGGCCGATGAACGTGCACCGGTCTGTTGGTCGTCTGACGACATGCACGGCGAGTTGTCGCGGCGCGCCCCCGACGGCCAACAGGTCTGCAAGGATCGCGATCGTCCATGAGCACCGATGCCGTAACCCTGCTGCTGGCCTTCCTGGCTGTCCTCGCGCAGGCGACCGTGGCGGCAGTGCTCGTGCTGAGCGTCGCCGGGCGGCGGTTGCCCTCGGTGGCTCGGCTCGGCGGCTCCATGAGGCGATTCCTGGGGCCACAGGCTTCCTCCCTTGCGGTTCTCGTTGCCGTGGTCGCCACGTCGGGCAGCCTCTACTTCTCGGAGATCGCCCATTTCACGCCGTGTCGGCTTTGCTGGTACCAGCGCTTCGTCATGTACCCGCTTGTTCCAATCCTGATGATGGTGGCCCGGCGAAGGTCTCGTGTCCTGCAGCGGGTGGCGATGGTGATTCCCCTCCTCGGCGCATCGGTCTCCGGCTATCACATGGCCGTGGAGCGCTTCCCCTCGCTCGAATCCACGACCTGTGACCCCACCAACCCGTGCAGCCTCATCTGGGTGGAGCGGTTCGGGTACCTCACCATCCCTACGATGGCGCTGTCCGCCTTCTTGCTGATCGCAACCCTGTTGTGGGTTGCCGACCCGGCTCCGATTGATCCACCTTCCGATGACCCCGTCGTCGCGTTGAAAGGAACCGTCTCATGAATGAGAAACGCTCCCCACGCTCGTTCCCGCTGGTGCCGATCGCGGTGGGGATGATCGTTGTGCTCGGCCTTGTGGCCGTTCTGCTCAGTCGTGGCGGTGACGACGACGGTTCGGGCGTGGAAGCCGGATCGGTCGCGACGGGATCGATCCGTGAGACCCGGCCCGTCTCGGTGGCGGGCGCCGCGTTGCCGCCACACGGAGAGGGCGTCGATGCTGCGGTGGGGCTGCCTGCGCCCGAGGTGACAGGTGCTGCCTTCGATGGTGATGCCGTGGCGATCAGCAATGACGGCACCCCCAAGGTCCTGATGTTCCTCGCCCACTGGTGCCCACACTGTCAAAAAGAGGTGCCGGTGGTCGCTCAGTGGATCGAACAGAAGGGAGCCCCCGAAGGGGTGGAGCTGGTCTCGGTCGCGACGGCGACGGTTGCCGAGCGGCCCAACTATCCACCCTCGGCGTGGCTGGAGCGGGAGGGATGGCAGCCGGTCGTTCTGGCCGATGACGAGCAGGGGTCGGCGGCGACGGCGTTCGGATTGACCGCTTTCCCGTTCTTCGTCGCGCTCGACGCGCAGGGCAAGGTGGTGGAGCGGGTCAGCGGGGAGCTCACGGTCCAACAGATCGAGGACCTCGTCGCCCGGGCACGCGGCGTGGGCTGAGCCTCGAGATCAGACGTCGCCTGGCGGAGATCGTCGGGTCCCCCGATGCCCAGCCTTGATCAGCCGTTGTCGTTGCTCGACATCGTCCGCAGAAAGAATGTGGCGCCGGCTTCGACTCACCCGGCCGGGCCGAGGGCGGCTTCCATCTGCTCCAGGAGATGTGCCGTGCAACCTGCGAGCTCGATCGGAGGAATGGCCTCGGTGACGATGCGCTCCGCGATCGCTCTGTAGGCCTCCGCTGCGGGTCCGTCGCCGAGAACGACGGGCAGGCCGGCATCGCCGGCAGCGGCGACCGATGCCTCCAGGGGGACCTGTCCAAGGAGTGGAACCCCGAGCTCGGCCGCCAAGGCCTCGCCGCCCCCGGCGCCGAAGAGTGCGTAGCTTGTGCCGTGTTCACAGGTGAACGCCGACATGTTCTCGATGACACCGGCCACGCGCAGGTAGGTCCTTCGGGCGAGGTCGCCCGCCCGGGCAGCGATCTTTTGGGCGGCGACCGGGGGGGTGGTCACGATGATCATCTCGGCCTGGGGGAGGATGCGTGCGAGGCCCATCTGGATGTCGCCCGTGCCCGGCGGAAGGTCGATGAACAGATAGTCGAGCTCTCCCCACTGGACGTCCTCGAGGAAGTGTTGAACTGCCCGGTTGAGCATCTGGCCGCGCCACAACAGGGCGCTGTCCTCGTCTTCCACGAGGAAGCCCATCGACACGACCTCGAGTGTGCCCGTACCGATGGGTTTGAGGTGGGGAATGATTCGGCGCTTCCCGTCCTCATCGTCCGCTGCGGTCAGGGGACCAACCATGTCGAGCATGCGGGGTATGGAGAAGCCCCCGATGTCGGCGTCGAGCACGCCGACGGTCATACCTCGCTGTGCGAGTGCTGCTGCCAGATTGACCGTGAGCGACGACTTGCCGACTCCGCCCTTGCCCGAGGCGATGGCAACGACCTTGGTGGTCGGAGAGACCGTGGTCGACAGGGTGCCGCGGGCGTTCCAGCGGGCTTTTGCCATGCAGGCCGTCTTCTCTTCGTCCGTCATCTCCTCCCAGGTGATGACGGTCCCCGTCACGCCCGGACGTGAACCGACCCGAGACTCCACGTCCTTCTTGATCTGGCCCTTGAGCGGACATCCGGCAGTGGTCAGGGCGATCGTGATGGCAACCGTTCCGTCCAGGTCGATCGTCGCGGAGCGAACCATTCCCAGCTCCACGATGTCACTGCCGAGCTCGGGGTCGATCACCCCTCGCAGGACAACCAGGAGATCGTCGTCGGTCGGCTTGAGATTCGCGGGCTCGCCCATGGCCATGATTCTACCGGTCCATGGTGTGCAGGAGCCCTCGTTCGCTACACTTGCCGGGAGTCCCGTCTGTAGATTCGCGATGAAGGAGCAATCATGATCACCATGACCGAAACCGCTGCATCGAAGGTCAAGGAGTTGCTCGAGGCCGAGGGCGACACCTCCCTGGCTCTGCGTGTCGCCGTTCGCCCCGGTGGATGCTCCGGCTTCAGCTACGAGATGTTCTTCGACGGTGACACCTCGGGCGAGGATTTGACCCAGGAGTTCAACGGCGTGCGAATTGTGGTTGATCCCTCGAGTGCTCAGCTCCTGACCGGCGCAACCTTGGAGTACAAGGACGGGCTTCAGGAGACCGGGTTCTCGATCAACAACCCGAACGCACAGCGCACCTGCGGCTGTGGCAACTCCTTCTCCTGACCTCTAGCCTCCGACCTGCCGGTCGCTGACATCGAGCGGCGGACTCGCCCGCACCGGTGACCGGTTTCGTGCCCGTTGTGGCGTGCATCGGTGGGCCGTGCACGAACGAACATCAGGCGACGAGGCGGCTCAGCCCTTCGGCGAGTTCCCCTGCGTCGAAGATGAAGTCGAGGCGCTCGCTGAGCGTTCCGTCCGAAGCGGCTAGGAAGAGTGACGGCTCGTAGGTGAGCCCGAGTGCCTCGACCGTGTCGGTGGTCTTCTTGGCCGTGTCGTCGGTGTAGACCTCGATGTGCATCATGGTGACGGACTCGCCGAACGCCTGGCGCTGATCGACGAAAAGGTCGAGGACGGGTCCGCAGATGGCCGTTTGGCAGAACGCCGGGGTCGACACCAGCAACGCGACGGGCTTTCCGATCGTCAACGCCCGGTCGAGGCTCACCTCGTGCAGGGGACAGGGTGGCTCCGCCGTGCAGATCGGATCGACCTCCCGCGGAGATGCGGTCGTGGGTGTGGCGATGGACGGAAGTCGCTCACCGGGTTGTACCACTCGTCCCGGCATGTCCGCGGGCCCGAGGGCGGAAAGGGTGCTCTCGAGGGTCTGGCCTGCGGCGGTGACCTCCAGACGCCACGAGCCCGGGGTGTCCAGCGTGGTGAGAAGGGGAAAGTAGGCCCGCTCCAGACCTTTGTCGCGGCGGGACAAGTCGATGGATGGGCCGAGATCGCCGTCCTCGGGTCCGAGACGGGCCGAGATGGCCGCAGGGGGATTCTTCAGGAACACACCCTCGCCGTCGACGAGCCCCAGGGGCAGGCGCAGCGGCGTTCCGACAGGGACGCGAGGGTCGAACATCTGGGCGAGGGAGATCTTCCCGTTCGTCGCCCCGGCCGGTGCCTTCGTTGCCTTCTTCGTACCGGAGTCCGACGAGCAGGCGCCGAGCAGCAGGGCAAGCGCTCCCGTTCCCGCAGCCAGGAGTGAACGACGGGAGAGGGTGGGGGGCCCCGGTGAAGCCGGGTCCGGTTCAGGTCTCATCAGTGCTTGAACCTATCGTGACGGTCGTGAATCTGCGCATCGCCTTCGAGGTTGACAACGAGCCCGTGGAGGTCGACGACGACGGCTCGTCGTTGCTCGACGTGCTTCGTGGCCCACTGGGTCGCCGCGCACCCAAGGACGGCTGCAGTCCACAGGGCCAGTGCGGGTGTTGCACGGTGCTTGTCGACGGCGCGCCTCGGGTTGCCTGCGTGACCCCGGCCCGCCGCGTTGCCGGCCGCAGGATCACCACACTCGAGGGTCTTCCTGCCGATGAACGACAGCGGTGGGCAGAGGCGTTCGTGGCCACGGGCGCAAGTCAGTGCGGCTTTTGCACCCCGGGAATCATCACCCGCCTGTCCTGTCTCGATGCCGATGCGCCGGTGGAACGTGCGCTGAGTGCCCACCTCTGTCGTTGTACGGGGTGGCGAACCATCCTCGACGCCTGGGATCTGTTCCATGGGTCGCCGCCGGCCAGGGTGGCCGGGAGCCGTGATCTCGATGCCGCGGGCCGACGCGCGACGATCGAGGGTGGGACGACGCAGCGGGTCGCGGTCGATGTCGCCCTGGGTCGGGGAGGATTTGCGGAGGACACCTGTCCCCCCGACGCCCTGGTCGCCGTGCCGGACGACGAGGGGGGCTGGGTCCTCGGCGAGACCCTTGCCGAGGCACGTGCGCGTGCGGGCAAGGTGCAGGGTCGGCGCAGCACGCTTGATCTGCGCCATCCGATCGAGGTGCCCGAGGGTGATTGGGCCCTGACCCTGCGAACGACCTGGGTGGAGCCCGCGTATCTCGAAACCGACGCCTCATGGTGTGTGCCCGGTGGCGAGCCTGCGACGCCCTTGGCGAACGGTGGCGCCTTCGGCGCAAAGATCTCATCGCCGGCCCCGGCGACGGCCCGTCGCCTCGCCGATGAGACCGGGCGCCCGGTCCGGGTCGTCTTGTCGCGGGAGGACACGGTCCGCCTCGGCCCGAAGCGCCCACCGATTGCGGCAGGCATCCGTGCCGACGGGACGGGCGTGGTCCGGGTTGTCCGAACCCCGGGCATCGTGCAGGCCGTCACGTCGGTTGCCCCCGGTCTCGTCGTGGAGGAGATCGACACCCCCGGCCCTCCGACATCGATCGACCTCCGGGGGGCAGGCTGGGTCGAGGCGGCGGTCCTGCTTGCAGGCCTGACCGGCGAGCAACCCGTCACGGTTCGCTCGCCGGCAGGGGCGACCGCGACCGCCGCCGTTGAGCCTGATGGTCGGGTGCGGCTGCGGGTTGGCTGCGGTGCGCCGCTCGACGAGGTGGTCCTGCGTTCCTACTGCATCGGTGCTGCGCACATGGCGCTTGGATGGGTTCGCAGCGAGGGCATGGCCGTTGACGAGCAGGGAGTCGTGCACGATCTCACCATCCGCTCGTTCGGTGTGCTGCGTGCCGTCGACACCCCCCTCATCGAGTTGGAGATCGTGGACGAGTCGGGACCGGCCGTGTCGGGTTCCGACGCCGTGTTCGCCGCCGTTGCGGCCGCGGCGTGGATCGCGGACGGCCTTGGTCCGACATGGCCGACCTCCCGAAGCTGACGGACCTGAGGCGATGGGCGAGAATCGTGACAACGAGCAAGCCGAGGTCGAGCAACCATTGGAGAGCATGTGAGCAAACCCGTTGGTCCCTATTCCCCCATCGTCCGTGCCGGTGACTGGCTGATCGTGTCCGGCCAACTCGGCATCGTCGAGGGCCAATTGGTCGAGGGCGGTGTCGGCGCCCAGTTGCGTGTGGCGATCGAGAACCTGCAGGCCCTGCTGGCCACGGAGGGCGCAGCGCTCACCGATGTGGTGAAGAACACGGTCTTTCTGTGCGACATGGCCGACTTTCCGGTGATGAACGAGGCGTACCTCGCCGGCTTCGGTGCGCACCGCCCGGCTCGCTCCTCCATCGGGGTGGCAGCGCTTCCCTTCGGTGCAGCCGTCGAGATCGAATCGTGGGCCTATGTGGGCGAAGCACGCTCAGATGGGGCAGACTGAAGCCGTGCCAGGAGCAGCTGTCCTCATCGTCGTCCTGTTGGTCGTATTCCCGCCCATGGTCATCATGAGCGGTGGTGGCATGGCAGCCCTGTTGGGCTGGCTGCTCAAGGCGGACGCCGACGACCGCTACGCCGACAGTGAGCTCATCGACCTCAATACCTGAGCCGCCCCGCGACGCAGTGCCCGACGATCGGGGCGCCACGAGCCGACTCAAAGGGTCCAGCGCGACTCACCGAATCGGTAGCCCACCGACCGAACCGTCTGGATCAGCGGCGCATGTTCCTCGCTGAGCTTGGCACGCAATCGACGAACATGGACGTCCACCGTTCGCGCCCCCCCGTAGTAGTCGTAGCCCCAGACCCGGCTGAGCAGCGTCTCTCGGGTGAAGACCTTGCCCGGATGTGATGCGAGGAACTTCAGGAGCTCGTATTCCATGTAGGTGAGGTCGAGCGGCTTGCCGGAGATGGCGGCCTGATAGGTCTCGAGGTTCAGCACGAGCGGGCCGTACTCGATGAGCTCGGGGCGCGTTCCTCGGCCCGTGCGCCAGAAGAGGTGCTTGAGTCGAGCCCCCAACTCGGCCGGCCGAATCGGCGTAAGGCAGAAGTCGTCGTAGAGGTCCTCCCGCAGGGAGAGGTCGGTGAGCTGGGTGGTGTTGACCAGAAGCAACAGCGGGTCGAACGGGATGTCCCGTTTCCTCAGGGCACGGCACAGGGTGAAGGCCGTGTCGGGATCCTCGTCGGCGCAGATGATGGCCCCGGCCCAGCCGCTCTCGGGCTCCAGACGGGTGGCCATCTCGACGTTGTTGACGGCCTTCCAGGGGTAGCCGCCGAGGTCGAGCGCCTGGGACAGCTCCGGCGCAGGCGGGTCGGGGAACAGCATCAAAGGTTCCACAAGCTCACCTCAAAGCCTGCGAAGGTAGCGATCGAGCTCAAACTGGCTGACCTGGGTCTTGTAATCAGCCCACTCGGATTGCTTGTTGCGGATGAACCATTCGAAGACGTGCTCCCCAAGGGTCTCGGCAACCAACTCGGAGCGCTCCATGATAGTGATCGCCTCGTGGAGGTTGCCGGGAAGTGCGCCGATGTTCTCGGCGAGCAGCTCCTCGGGGGTGAG
>JACOTK010000023.1 GCA_016178435.1 Actinomycetota bacterium | reverse complement strand
TCGGAACACCAGGTCCGAGCCGGTTCTCGGCCCGGTGCACGAGGTCGCCGACCGTGCGTTGGCCGTTGTGACCTCCGCAGGTCGGCTTGCGACGTGGACCCTGCCGCCTGTCGCTCGGGGAACTCGCATCGCCGATGTGGTTCGGATGTCGTTCACCAGTCTGGTGAGCAACGGCCTTCGCTCGATTCTGACCAGCCTGGGAGTGATCATCGGCGTGATGGCCATGGTGCTCCTCGTGGCGCTGGGAACCGGGGTCCGCAACGCCGTCTCCTCCGAGATCGAGGGGTTGGGATCGAACGTCCTGTTGGTCATGCCCGGATCGGGCGACCTGCAATTGGGCTTCCTCCAGGCATCGCCGCTGACCACTGCCGATCTCGACGAGATAACGGCAAAGCTCGGCCCCGAGAGCATCGTCGGCGGAGCGCAGCTTGCGAGCATGCAAGCGGTGACCCAGCAGGCTCAGGCCTTTCTCAACATCACCGGCTCGACGACCAATGCACCTGAACTCATGGGCCTCGCCATCAGCGACGGTCGGTTCTTCAGTCCCGAGGAGGCCCGGGCGGGCGACAAGGTCATCGTCCTGAGCGAATCGATGGCGAAGAAGATCTTCCCCAATTCGAGCGCGCTCGGCAACCAGGTCGAACTGAAGGGCACCCTGTTCACCGTCATCGGGCTGACCACAGGTCAGGGCGGAACCGTCGGCGGTTTCGGAAAATCCGATCTGGCCTACATCCCAACCCAGACCATGGGGGCCCTGCTGAACCGACCCACGCTGGACCTTGCGTACGTGCGGGCGCCTTCGTCGAAGGAGCTCAAGGCCTACAGCACCATCATCAAGGCGCATCTGCGTGAGAAGTATCCCCAGGACCAGTTCACGGTCGCCGGTCAGGACGATCTGTTGGGCATCGCCTCGAAGTTCTTCTCGATCTTCACCTTCGGCCTTGCCGGTATCGCCGGTGTCTCGTTGATCGTCGGCGGTGTCGGCATCATGAACGTCACGCTGGTCTCGGTCACCGAGCGGACCCGTGAGATCGGCATTCGACGGGCAATCGGGGCCCGTGCCGATCAGGTGTTGTTCCAGTTCATCCTGGAGGCAACGGTCACGGCTGCCTTCGGCGGGGTGATCGGCCTGGGCTTGGCGATGGCCCTGGCATGGGTGGCAGGAGCGCTCACCCCGGTGCCGGCGCAGGTGACGCCGTGGGTCATCGTGCTGGCGTTGTTGGTATCGACGGCGACCGGCCTGTTGTCGGGCGTGTGGCCTGCCCGTCGTGCGGCAGCGCTCGATCCCGTCCAGGCGTTGCGCCATGAGTAGCCCGTTCATCAGCCACAGGACAGTTGTCAACCGATCCGTCATCGATCTTCGTCCAACTCAGGAGTTGTCATGTCGACCAAGTATCTGAAGGCTCTCCGCCTCTCCGTCTCACTGTTGCTCGTGGGTGGATTGGTCGCATCGGTCTCCCAGGGCGGAGGCGCGGCTCGGGCCGAGGTCACCCTGGTGAAGGTGGAGCAGGGCACGGTGACCGAATCGGTCAAGGCAAGCGGGCTGCTGGGAGCGCGTCGTTCCTGGCCGGTTGCCGCCGCCGTGGCCGGCACGATTCGGGAGATCTTGGTCACCAACGGACAACAGGTCCAAAAAGGGGACGTGATCGTCCGGCTTGCATCGGAGGCGACGAACAAGGCCGCTGAACAGGCGGCAGCCCTCCACAAGAGCGCCGTGGCCCAGAAGCAGCTGTTCGATGCGTCCATGAGTGCAGGCGCACCTGCTCCGTCCTCGGCGGGCACCCCTCTGGCGGCGATGGCTGCCTCACTGGTCGACAGCGTCGGCGGGCTCGATCAGGCGACGGCACTGATCATGGCGCAGGCCCAGCAGCCCGCGATGCCGATTGCCATTGAGTCACAGCTGGCGGGTCTCGGCACCCAGAACGTTTTGGGATTCATGCAGATGCTGCAGGAGCGGCGGGGCGACATTCAGCGTCTCGCAGGAGACCTGTCGAAGAGTGCCGGCGGCGTGCAGCAACTGGTGAGGACCCTCGTGGCCACCCTCGATGCTCTGGAAACCGGTGATGCCCATGCGATCGTCCCCTCGGTCATGAACCTGGCGACCGAGGCTGGGACCGGCCTCGCCGACATGGTCACGCTCGCGACGACTCTGCAGGGCATGATGGACCTCCTGGCTCTGCCGTCCGCTGCCGCCGGCGAGATGCCCGCGGACCTGGTCAGCTCCGTGCTCGGCCTGCTCGGGGGTCAGCGTGGAGACATGGTCGCTCCACTCGCCGAGTTGGGCGCAAACCTCGACAAGGCCCAGAAGTCGTTGGTTCAGATCCTCGGCATGACCGTGGCCGGTTTCCAGTCCTCGCTGGCGTCGGTGGGCAACGCCGGCGCGAGTGGGATGAGCACCGCGTTGGGGGCCTACGTCGAGGCCACGGCGTCGATGATGCGAAGCGCTGCCGAGAAGCAGGCAGCGCTCGAGCTGCGTGCCCCCGAAGCGGGCTTGATCGCACTGGGCACGGTGTCATCTGCCGGCGCCGCCGTTGCTCCGGACGCGAGCAGCCTGTTGGGCAGTGCGCTCGGTGGTGGGGGCGACAACGTCAGCGGCGTCATCAGCAGCGCCTTGGGAGGGCTTGCGGGCGATGGCGCCGGGGCGGCCCCTCAGCCACTCATCTCGGTCGGTTCGGACGTCGGCTGGGGCCAGAAGCTCTTCACGATCTATGACACCGGCGGCTGGAGCGCCCGGGTAACGGTCGACGAGGCAAAGATCTCGAGGCTCACCCCAGGCATGCCTGCCGTCGTGGCCGTGACCTCGTTGGGCAAGACCTTTCCCGCGACCGTGAGCTGGATCTCGCCGGTGGGCAACAGCTCCGGTGGGTCGGTCACCTTCGCCCTGGAGGCAGCGTTCACCGTGCCGCCCGAGGAAGCCGCCAACCTTCGCATCGGGACGAAGGCGGATGTCGCGATCACCCTGGCCCAGGTTGGTCCGGCGCCCGTCATCAAGATGGGGGCTCTCGCTCGGGACGGCAACTCGGTCAAGGCCTTCGTCGTCCATGATGGCAGGACCATCGCCCGTGAGGTGACGGTGTTGGCATCCGACGGCGTGAACGCGGCGGTTGACGGTCTCGAAGCCGGTGATCAGGTCATCCTGGCGCCGATCGACATCAAGGACGGCCAAGCCGTGAAGGCGGCCGAGTGACACCGCCCACAAGTGCGATGAAGTCGGACCAAAGGTGCGACTTTTGTCACAACTTTGAACGTGTCACACTGGACAGAGAAACATCGACCGAGAGCGGTAGCCCGCTCTCAAAGGGGGAAAGATGCGTACACGTTTCGGCGTGATCCTGCTGGCGACGATGGGGCTCTTTGCGAGCGCCTGCGGGACTCGTGTCACGGACACGGCGGCGCTATCGAGCACGGGATCGTCCAACGCCGCCGTCGAGTACACCGACGCCCCGACCGGACCGAGCGCCTCGGATGTGCCGGCGGCACCGTCGGGAACAGGTGGGACGCCCGGTGCGCCGAGCGTTCAGGCCAAGCCGGGGACGACTGCGGCAAAGCCTGTCGCTCCCGGGAAGTCGGCGGCGACTTCTCCCCAGGCTCCCGGCAATGCCGCCCCAGGGCCGGCCGCCGCCCCCGGTCAGGCGAAGCCTGCCGGCAACAGCGGACCTTCCGATGAAGGTGTGACCGACACCGAGATTCGCGTGGGCGCCTCCGGGCCGCTGTCGGGCATCACCGGGTTCGTCGGAGACGAGGCCTTCGGGGCGATCGACTCCTACTTCCAAACGGTCAATGCCAAGGGTGGGTTGAGCGGCCGGAAGTTGCGTCTCATCACCTACGACGACCGCATGGACACGGGTCAGATGTTGGCCAACGTGCGCAAGCTGTACGAGCAGGACAAGGTCGTCGCGCTCTTTCTGGCCTTCGGTGAC
>JACOTK010000022.1 GCA_016178435.1 Actinomycetota bacterium | reverse complement strand
CGTCCGCGGTGTCGATGGCAGCGATGGTCGAGGTGAACCCGGAGGGAAGCGCCACGACCTCGTCGCCCGGGCGCAGGACGCCGCCTGCCATCTGGCCGGCATAACCGCGGTAGTCGTGGAACTGGTCGTCCCGTGGGCGAAGCACGATCTGGACGGGGAAACGAGCGTCGATCAGGTTGCGGTCCGAGGCGATGTGGACCTCTTCGAGGTGATGCAGCAGCGATGAGCCCTCGTACCAGCCCATGTTGGCGCTCCGGTTGACCACGTTGTCGCCGTTGAGCGCCGACATGGGAATGAACACCAGGTCGGTGATGTCGAGCTTGGCGGCAAAGGCCCGGAAGTCGGCCTTGATCTCGTCGAATCGCTCCTGGGAGTACTCGACGAGGTCCATCTTGTTGACGCACACGACCAGGTGAGGCACTCGCAACAGCGTGGCCAGGAAGGCATGCCGGCGGGACTGCTCGAGGATGCCCTTGCGTGCGTCGACGAGGATCAACGCGACATCGGCGGTCGACGCGCCGGTGACCATGTTGCGGGTGTACTGCACATGTCCTGGCGTGTCGGCGATGATGAACTTGCGTCGTGGTGTCGCGAAGTAGCGGTACGCGACGTCGATCGTGATGCCCTGCTCACGCTCGGCCCGCAGGCCGTCGGTGAGCAGTGCCAGGTTGGTCTCCTCGCCCCGTTGGCGACTGGTCCGCTCGACCGCCTCGAGCGCGTCCTCGAAGATGGCCTTCGAGTCGAAGAGCAGACGACCGATGAGCGTCGACTTTCCATCGTCCACCGACCCGGCGGTGGCAAAGCGCAACAGCTCCATCTAGAAGTACCCCTCACGCTTGCGATCTTCCATGGACGCCTCCGAGACCTTGTCGTCCGCCCTGGTCGCCCCTCGTTCGGTGATGCGAGTGGCCGCCACCTCGACGATGACCTCGTCAACGGTCGCTGCGCTCGACTCGACCGCGGCGGTGCAGGACGCATCGCCAACCGTGCGATAGCGAACCGTGGTCTCGAAGACCTCTTCACCGTCGGTGGGCTGGACCCACTGGCAGATGGCCATCAGCATCCCGTTGCGACGGACGACCTCTCGGCGGTGTGCGTAATAGATGGAGGGAATCTCGATCTCGTCTTCGGCGATGTACTGCCAGATGTCGAGCTCGGTCCAGTTGCTCAGCGGGAAGACACGAATGTGCTCACCCTTGTGATGGCGGCCGTTGTAGAGGCCCCAGAGCTCGGGACGCTGGTTCTTGGGGTCCCATTGGCCGAACTCGTCACGGAAGCTGTAGACCCGCTCCTTGGCCCGGGCCTTCTCCTCGTCACGACGGGCGCCGCCGAAGGCCGCGTTGAAGTCCCCACGTTCGATCGCGTCGAGCAGCACCGGGGTCTGCAGGCGATTGCGCTGACCACCCGGGTCCTCACGCAGGCGCCCGTCGTCGATCCACTCCTGCACCGAGGCCACCACCAGCTGGACACCGAGCTCGGCGACGCGCTTGTCGCGATAGGCCAACACCTCGTCGAAGTTCTGGCCGGTGTCGACGTGCAGCACGGGGAACGGGACGGGAGCGGGCCAGAACGCCTTCTCGGCCAACCGCAGCATGACGATGGAGTCCTTGCCGCCCGAGAAGAGCAGCACGGGGCGCTCGAACTCGGCGACCACCTCACGGATGATGGTGATGGACTCGGCTTCGAGCATCTTCAGGTGCGGCAGCTCGAAACCCGGCGCATTCGTTGGGGGGGAAATCGTCGTGTCGATCTCACGAGGTTACCGAATCGGGCCACCGATCGGTGAACCACGGTGGACCCGCCGCCGTGTACCGTCGACGAGGTGACCACGCCCCTCTTGACCTCCCTGGATGACGATGCCCTGGCCGCCCATGTCGCCGACGAGGCGGGCGCCCTGCTCATGGCGCTTCGTGCCTCCGACGGTTTCAGCCATCCCGACGCCCTGCGAGGAGCGGGTGACCGTCGGGCCAATCAACTCATCTGCGACCTGTTGAGGGCTGCCCGTCCCGACGACCCCATCCTCTCGGAGGAGTCGGCGGACCGCTCCAATCGACTCTCGTCCCGACGGGTTTGGATCGTCGACCCGCTCGACGGCACCCGGGAGTTCGGCGAGGAAGGCCGATCGGACTGGGCCGTGCACATCGCCCTGGCCCTCGACGGACACATCACCACGAGCGCCGTCGGCCTTCCCGCGCGCGACCTCGTGCTCAACGCGAATCCGTCGACGGCGCTTCCTTCGGCGCACGACGGCCCGGTGCGGGTGGTGACCAGTCGCACCCGCAACCCCCCTGCCGCCCGGGCGGTTGCCGCGGCGCTCGACGCCCAGCTCATCCCCATGGGCTCGGCGGGGGCAAAGGCCATGGCCGTGGTGCTCGGCGAGGCGGACGTCTATGCGCACAGCGGCGGCATGTACCAATGGGACTCCGCCGCCCCGGTCGGCGTCGCTCTCGCCGCCGGCCTGCATGTGTCACGCATCGACGGCTCACCCATCATCTACAACGCCGCCGACACCTGGCTGCCCGACGTGCTCATCTGTCGCTCCGAGCTCGCCCGCACCGCGCTCGAAGCCCTCGTCGGCGTGCCATCGGAGTAGGGGGCGCGGGCACGCCGGGCACGCCGGGCACGCCGGGCACGGGTCATACTTTGTTATACTTCTTGCATGAAGACCGCTGTATCGATCCCCGACCCTCTTTTTGAGGCAGCCGAGCAGTTGGCCAGGCGTCACAAGCTCTCACGTTCCCAGCTCTACGCCCGCGCTCTCGAGCTCATGCTCAACACCGAAGACGACAGTGACGTCACGGCACAACTCGACGCGGTCTACGAAGACCGGGACTCACACCTCGACGAGCAATTTGCCACAGCTCAGGCAATCGCCGTCCGCGAGGAATGGTGATTCGCCGAGGGGACATCCACTGGAGCACCCTCGCCGCTCCCAGCGGCTCAGAACCTGGCTACCGACGCCCTGTCCTGGTTGTTTCCTCGGACGCCTTCAACCGGAGCCGCATCAACACCGTTGTCGTCGTGGCCATCTCCTCCAACCTGGGACTCGCCCAAGCGCCGGGCAACGTTCGTCTCCCCTCCGACGCAACGGGGCTTCCCAGGGATTCCGTGGCAAACGTCTCCCAGGTCATCACGCTTGACAAATCCGGACTCAACGAACGAGTCGGATCCCTCGATCGGGCACATCTGGGACGTGTCGAAGTCGGGCTGTCACTGGTCCTCGATCTCTCGGACAAATGACTGAAGCTGAACATAGACAATTGGCTATATACTTGCCCCATGGAACCAGGGGTGCTTCTCAAAGAGGTGCGCCGCCGGGCGGGCCTGACACAAACCGAGTTGGCTCGGCGCGCCGGCACATCACAGCCGGTGATCTCTGCGTACGAACACGGACGTCGAGACCCCGGCTACGAGACATTGCGTCAATTTGTCGAGGCCGCCGGCGAACGACTGCACCTCAGTGCGGCGCCAACCCGAGGCGGAGACCTCCCACCGCCTGCCGATCTTCATGAACATGCCCGGCGACTGATTGACGTGCTTTTGCTGGGCGACGCCATCCCGCGTCGCCCACCACGGGCCATCCTTCAGGCTCCTCGGCTCATCAGTCGATGAAACGCCTCCCGTTGCCCCGCAAGGTCCTCGCGCTGACATGCGCCCTGGATGGAGTGCCCCACGCCTTTGGAGGAGCGCTCGCCCTCGCCTACTACGCCGAGCCACGGGCAACGATCGACATCGACCTCAACGTCTTCGTTCACGGAGATCGATTCATGGACGTGGCCAAGCAGCTGGCCCCCCTCGG
>JACOTK010000121.1 GCA_016178435.1 Actinomycetota bacterium | reverse complement strand
TCGGCGGCAAACGCCGAGGCAAGGTTGGAACCGATGAAGATCACGATGCCGGCGAGCAGGATCGGCTTGCGACCCCATCGATCCCCAATCGCGCCGATCGGCAGCAGGAGGGTCGCAAGGGCCAGGGTGTAGCCGTTGATGACCCACAGCAACTGGCTCTGGGATGCCCGCAGATCAACGGCCAGTGCCTGCTGGGCCACGTTGAGCCCGGACACCGAGGCCACCACGGCAATCAGTGCGACGCACATGGCGACAAGGATCAGGGCCCGCCGGAGCGGGTCCGCGACCAGCTCCTCCTCGTCCTGATCGCCCTGGTCCTGAGCGCCGATGGCGGTGGCAACGTCATCCTGAGCTTCGTCAGGCGTCTCGGGTTCGGCCTTGATCACCGATTCTCCAGTGCGAAGGTTGTTCACGCGGCAGTGGGGATGCTCCCGGCGGGGATCAGGCAGGCTCGAAAACCGGGATCTTGCGACCGTCGGACAGATCCTCCCATGCCACCTTCACGGGCATCCCCACACTGACCTCCGAGGGGTCGCAGTTGACGATGTTGGTGACCACACGGGTACCTTCCTCCAGTGTCACCAAGGCGACCACGAAGGGAAGGCGATCGGTCATGAAAGGAAGACCGGGCTTGTGGGTGACGTTGAAGGTGTAGACCTCCCCGCGTCCGGGCGACTCCCGCCACTCGAGGTTGTCCGACAGGAGACACCCCGGGCAGACCTCACGGGGGTAATAGATCGCCTTGTTGCAGGCCGTGCACCACTGCACGAGATAGCGCTCCTCCTTGGTGGCATCCCAGAAGGGGGCGGTGAGCTCGTTGGTTTGGGGTTCGAATCGCGCCATCAGAGAGTCTCCTCGGTTCCGAGCACAACGGTGGAGCAAGCGGAGAGCACACCGCCGCATCCATTGGCCACTGCGAGCTTTGCATTGGGTACCTGCCGTGGCCCCGACTCGCCGCGGAGCTGACGAACGGCCTCGACGAGCACGAACATGCCGTACATGCCGGGGTGGGTGTAGGAAAGTCCACCGCCGTTGGTGTTGGTCGGGAAGGAGCCCTTCGGGCCGAGCTTGCCATCCTCGACGAAGGCCCCGCCCTCACCCTTCTTGCAGAACCCGAGGTCTTCGAGAGCCAACAGGGTGGTGATGGTGAACGAGTCGTACGTCATCAGCACATCGACGTCGTCATGGGTGATGCCGGCCATCGAGAACGCCTTGGGACCGGAGATGGCCGCCGAGGTCGTGGTGATGTCGGGCATCTGGCTGATCGACATGGCATGGGTATGGGCCGTACCGGTGCCGAGGATGTAGACCGGGTCCCGGCGGAGGTCCTTTGCGCGATCGGCCCGAGTCAGGATGAGTGCGCCCGCCCCGTCGGTGACCAGGCAGCAGTCGAGCTTGTGCAGGGGTGCCGCGACCATGGGCGACGACAGGACCTCGTCGATGGTCAGCGCCTCCTGGAACCGGGCGTTGGGGTTCATCATCGCCCACTCACGGGTCGACACGGCGATCTGGGCGAGCTGCTCGGAGGTGGTGCCGTAGAGCGCCATGTGCCGCTGAGCGGCCAGGGAGTAGCTGGCCGAGGGGGTCCCGAGCCCGTAGGGGAGGTCCCACTGGGCCATCGGTGATGCGCCCATCATCGACATCATGCCCGCCATGCCGCCCATGTCGCCCTTGGAGCTCTTGGGTGTCTGGGCATAGAGAATGAGTGCAACATCGCACAGGCCCAGGGTGAGCGCTGCGGTCGCGTGCTCGACGTGCACCTCGAAGCTCGACCCTCCGGTCATCGTGGAGTCGGTGTAACGAGGGGTGATGCCGAGGTACTCCGCCAGCTCCATCGAGGGCATCATCCCCATGCAGCTGAAGACCGCGTCGATGTCGGTGACCTTGAGGCCGGCGTCGTCGAGGGCACCCTTGATCATCTGCATCTCGAGGGCACGGCCCTTCTTGTCGAGCATGCCGGTCGGCGAGGCGATGTCGATTGCACCGACGATCGCTGCCTTCCCGCGTGCCTCTCTCGGGTCGTAGCTCACGGCTGCTCCTTTTCTGCTTCTGCATGTGCGATGACAGTGGGACGCTTTCGCAACCCACCCCCGGGCTCGGGTAGCGGTGAAGATTCTTGTGGGACAGGGGCACCTTGTGTCAATTCCTCCGGCGTCGCGGGACCTTGCGGACGTCTCGGTCTGCGGCACATCCTCACCCGTTCCGCCCTCTGATTGCCTCGGACGACCGATCCACCGCTATCGTCTTCAAGTGATGACATCAATTGATGACTTGAGGGCGGTGCGAACACCCGGCCGAATCACCGCGGCGCTGATGATCGGCTCCCTGACCGTCTCACTCACCTCGACGTTGGGCACGCCGCTCATTCCGACGATCGCCCGGAGCCAGGGCGTCTCGTTGCAGACCGCCCAGTGGCTGTTGACCATCACGTTGCTGGTCGGCGCCGTAATGACCCCCGTCCTCGGGCGGCTCGGCGACGGCTCGCAACGAGTGCGTCTGTTGCAGATCACGTTGGGCAGCGTCGTCGTGGGGTCCCTCGTGGCAGGCACCGCCGACAACTTCACCCAACTGCTCGTCGGGCGGGCGATCCAGGGCATCGGCTATGCAACCGTTCCGCTCTGCATCGCCCTCGCACGAGAGCTGCTCGCAGGAGAACAGCAGCGCCGGGCGATCGCGGCGCTGTCCATCACGGTGGCCGTCGGCGCAGGGCTCGGCTTTCCGGTCACCGGACTGATCGCCGAGTACGCCGACTACCACGCGGCGTTCCTGTTCGCCGCCTTCTTCGGGGCTGTGGCGATCATCCTGGTTCGACGTCACGTCCCTCCCTCGACTGCCGCACCCGTGCCGGTCCGGCTCGACTGGGTCGGCGCCATCCTCTTGGGCATCGGCCTGTCCAGCCTCCTCGTGGCGATCAGCAAGGGCTCGACCTGGGGATGGGGCCAACCCTCGACACTCGGACTGACGCTCCTGGGCCTGGCGGTGATGGGTGTCTGGGGCGTCGTCGAGCTGCGCACGCCGCATGCGCTGGTCGATCTCCGGCTTTCGGCTCAACGGTCGGTGCTGGGCCCGAACCTCACGGCGGTACTGGTCGGCGTCGGCATGTACCAAGGACTCGGCCTCGTCAACCGTCTCGCGCAAACGCCGACATCGGAGGGATACGGGTTTGCAGCCTCGTTGGTGGTGACAGGTCTGGTGCTCCTCCCCTTGTCGTTGGGAAGCGTGGTGTCCCAGCCACTGGCGCGAGCCATCGGGAAGCGCTTCAGCATGCGCGTCGTG
Source organism: Actinomycetota bacterium (assembly GCA_016178435.1). Lineage (GTDB taxonomy): Bacteria > Actinomycetota > Acidimicrobiia > Acidimicrobiales > CADCSY01 > JACOTK01. The sequence goes on along the minus strand of JACOTK010000121.1, from coordinate 1,716 downwards.
CTCGCCTCGGGATGTGTCGTCGTCGGTCTGGCGCTTGCCTACACCGCCGGGAACCACGACCATCTTGGTCAGCTCGCCCTCCTGAGCGTCCTCCTGGGTATCGGCGTGGGAACGACCTTTGCAGCCATGCCGGCGCTCATCGTGGCAACCGTTCCGGAGCACCGAACGGGTAGCGCGATGAGCCTGAACCAGGTCCTGCGCACGGTCGGTGGGGCTCTGGGCAGCGCACTCTCGGCCACCGTGTTGGCCGCGCACACCCCGGCCGGCATGCACTTTCCCGATGAGGGCGCTTACACCATCGCCTTTGGCATCGGTGCAATCGCCTGTCTCGCGGCGCTCGTGGTGACCCTGGCGGTCGTGCCGTCGTCACCGACCGTCGAACGCATGGCAGCCGAGGACATCGACCTGCTGATGGAGGAGTCCGGCGCCGGAGCGGGCGTGGGACCTTCGATGTTCGACGGCGAGGAGGATGAATGAGCGCTCGCGTCGGGGCGACCAGCGGGCCCACACATTCGCCTGCAGGCACGCCTGCGCCGAACCGACGCCGGGATGCCGAGGCAACCCGGCGTGCGCTGCTCGACGCTGCAGGTGAGCTCTTCGACGAGAAGGGCTTCGACGGCTCGACGACCAGGGAGATCGGTGCGCGCGCCGGTGTCGATGCCGCGCTGATCGCACGGTACTTCGGCACCAAGGAGGGGCTGTACCTCGCGGTGCTCGAAGACCCCGAACGTGCAGGAACCGTGGTGCTTGCCGACACCGACCTCGATGGGTGCCTGCGACTGCTTCTGACGCGCTGGAGTCGGCGTGGGACATCGCCGGTTGCCTCGGCATTGGTCGCTCCCGACCTTTCTCCCGATGTCGCAGCGCAGCTCAGTCGCGTACTCGACCTCCGGGTGATCAAACCGCTGATCGCCGCCCTCGATGGCGCAGGCGCTACGGGAGACCTGCGCGTCGAGGCCCAGTTGGCCACGGCGCTCGTACTCGGCATCGCCGTCGGCCGTAGCCACGGGGCGTTGCCCGGGCTGGCCGCTCTCGACGAGGACGATCTGATCGCCAGGTTGCACGCAATCCTCGTGGATGAGCCGGATTCACCTGCGACTGATTGTGGTTTTGTTTCATGATCACTTGATAGAATTGTCATATGCAAAAGAAGAGATACGTTGCCCCCGTCCTCCCCGAGGGCTTGAACGTGCCGCTCTCACAGGTGAAGGCAGAGCTGTTCAAGGCACTGGCGAACCCGGCTCGCATCAGGGTTCTGGAACTTCTCGCCGAGGGCGAGCGCTCGGTCGGGGAGATGCAGCCCCTCGTGGGCATCGAGCTCTCCCACCTCTCCCAGCAACTGAGCGTGCTCCGCAAGGCAGGACTTGTCACCCCTCGCCGTGAAGGGTCGACCGTGTTCTACACCGTGAAGGATCCTCTCGTTGTCGAGCTTCTGGCCGTTGCCAAGAAGGTGCTCCTGCGCTCACTCAACGAGTCGCGTGAACTGCTGGCCGACCTTGGGGCCGTGGACGCGTGACGAAGACCGACACATCGGACCCGGGCATGCGCCAAGGGCGGACACGTCGGAACAGTCGGGCGCGTCTGATTACAGGCCTGCTGCCACGGGGCTCCGACTATGCCCGGGCGCGCCAATCCTGGAAACAGGATCTCATCGCAGGTCTTACCGTCGGGATCGTCGCCCTTCCGCTCGCACTCGGCTTCGGGGTCACGACCGGA
>JACOTK010000088.1 GCA_016178435.1 Actinomycetota bacterium | reverse complement strand
GGTGACGCCAGACACGTTGGCGGTCACGGTTGCGATGCCGGCAGCCGGATTGCCCGAATCGGGTCCGACATTCGCGTAGCTGCGCTAGGTGCCGCCCGTGCGAAGGAAGCCACCCGTGTACCCCTCCGTCTTTTGCAGCATGGCGCCATTGACGGGCGGCCCGACCCAGTCAGGCTCGGCCGTGAAGCTGTTGGCCGCATTGGTGGCCCGGGAGGTGAATGCCGCGGTCGTGGTTCCCGTGGTGAGCATGGGCGCGACAACAAGGCAGAGACCGACGAGCTTCAGGGCGCCTTTGGTGCGGGATCGCATCACTTCCTCGCCTTGCTCCCGCCCTTCCCCTTCCTTGCCTTCGGGGCGGGGTCGTCCGGGCTTCGCCAGATGGCCGCAATCTCGAGAGCGCCGAAGAAGAGCATCGGAACGACGACGAACCCCACGCGAACCTTCGGCGACCAGGCCCAGCCAAGGACATAGCCCAGTTTGGGAACCCTCAGGACGACTCGACCGATCTTGCCCGAGGAAGGGATCTTCCAGGACTCATTGCTGGTGTTTGCATCACCGCGGGTCGTGAACGTGACCGTCCCGTCCTTGACGCTCATCGCCCGGACGCGATGGGTCACCGTCCGTTTCGGGTGGATCGGATCACGAAACGTGATGATGTCGCCCATCTTGACGTCGAGGACGTCGATCGTCCGGTCGATCACGACGTCTCCGATGTCCAGGGTGGGCGTCATGCTTCCCGACAACACCACCATGGTCTTGTGGCCCACCAAGGGTGGGGCGGCGAGCAGGGCCCCAAGGCTCATGCCGGCGCCCATGACCACCCAGACAAAGATCGTGAGGATGATGCGAAGCGGGGTCGTCTCCCGCACGACATAGGTCACGTTGGGGTCGGGCGATGCTCCCCGTACACCCGCGCCGGCGGTGGGCGCGACGTGGACCGACTCGGCACCATCGGTGAGAACCAGGACCTCGTCGGCAAGATCGATGCAGTCGGCGAAACGGATCGCCTTCGGGCGCTTGGCCTCCCTACGTTCCCGGCGGCTCGGTTTGCCTCCGCGACGGGGCGGCGGGGCGACTCCCAACTCGGTCAGAACCTGTTGCTCGACGGCGGCGACCAGTGCCACCTTTGCCTCAAGCTCGACGTCGGGCCTCAACTCGATCGTGTGCGGCATCGGCGTAGCTGCCTCTTGGGTGGTCGCAGCATCGAGGGACAACGCTCGCGCGGACTCGGACGTCAGGAGGTTGCCCACCACGCCCGCAGGGATGGTAGGGGTCTCCGGCGGTTCGACGTGGCGCGGGATGTCAAGGGCTTCCCGCACCCCGGGCCTCATCGGCGCGCTGCCGCCCAGGAGTTGACGTCGCAGCTCACCCCTCTCCTCGGGAGAGGCGCCGGCAACGGCACGATCGATGCGCTTTCGCTCACGGCGACTCAGCGGGCCTCGGACAAGGCGGACTCCCCCGAGGGAAACGTCGGTGCCATCGGCGGACCAAGGGACAACAGCCGGTTCTGGCCCTTCCGAACGGAGATCCGGGGGGGCCAGGGTCATGTGTTCGTGGCCTTCCAGGAAAAGTCGATCGCGTTGGCCACCTTGCCCTGTTGGGTGTCAGGGGCCGTGCTCTTGACCGTGACGTCGAACTTGTACACGTGGGTTTCGGTATTCGTCCACACCTCGGCAGTGCCGGGAGGATCCTGAATGGGAGTGCCGGCCTCGAGCGGATAGGTCGTGATCGTTGCCGTGTTGAAGATCACACCGGCGCCCGCGCCCAGGTAGTTGGTCGCATCGGCGGTGAACCCTGTGCACGTGGGGAAGGTCGCGCCGGTTCCGCGGGTGACCTTGAGGTTCAGGTCGGTCTCGAGACCTGTTCCGCCGATGGCGCCACTGCCCCGAAAGAGGACCACATTGGCCGGGAGGCTGCCGGTGTAGGTGACGGCGATGCATCGGGACACCGTCACATTCGGAGTCATGACCCCCAGAGCAACCGTGAACATCGCGGTGCTGCCCCCATCGTCGTCACTCAGGATGACCGTGCCCGAGGTGAAGGAGTTGGCGAGACTGCTTGTCGACGACGTGAAGGCGGCCCAGGTGCCCATCCCGCTCAGGTTGACGGCGAGGCCGATGGTCAAGGAGATGAGGGTGACGACACGGAGTCTTCGCATTGCCCATCTCCTTTCTGTTCATGGTTCCGGTGGATCTACGTCGCCGGTGGTCCCGGTTGTTCGATGTTGAGGTTGATCTCGATGTCAATGGACCGCCCTACGACACTCGTTTCGACTGTTATCGGCAATGCGACGGTGAACTTGAGCACCTTTTGCTGTCCCACATCCATCATGAAGGGCAGGGACCTCGTCTCCAGATCCTGCAGCGCGCCGTCGAAGAGCACGGTCTCGCCGTCGAGGACCACGACCTGCAGGACCCGATCAAGGTCGTGGTTCGAGATGACCGGCTTGATCCGCACCAGGTGGCGCTTGGGACTGATGTTCGAGAGACTCAGGCTCCCCGAGGTGGCAGGGCTCCCCGGGTACAGGACGGGAGAGACGAGAAAGGGAGGGACCGGCTTCACCGTGAACTCACCCAGCGATCGGGCGACCATCGTCACCTGGGCCCCGGGCTCATCGGAGCCCGCCGGGATCCGATGCCCGGCCAACACGACCAATACGGCGCCGGCGCCGAGGACAAGACCCAGAGGTCTTGTCCAGCGGCGCCGACGCCGTATCACCTTGATCATGAGTTCCCGTTACAGCCGGACAACCGTCATCAGTCGCCGGTTGCTTCCCAGGTCCAGGGGTGCAGGCCGGTGGTCAGGCCCTGCGCACTGTTGTCCTGGACGTCGACCGTGAACCGGTAGGAGACCACGTCACCGGCGTTCCACTTGGAGTCGTCCAACGGATTGGTGGCCAGGCCGTTGGTGTTGCTCGTGTGGAGATCACGGAAGTCCTGCAGCGTGCTGTTGAAGATCGGCGTGCTGCCCGTGAGGCCGGAACAACCGGGGAACACGTCGGATACCCCGGTTCCCTGCTCCACGAGCAGGTTCGTGTACTGGCCGAGCGGCGTCACGTCGGCGCCCAGGTAGAGCTGACCGGTCGAGGTGAGGTTGCCGGTGAAGGTCACGTTGATGCAGTAGGACTGGGTTGCGCCGCTGTAGGGGCTCACGGCGTACATGGGGCTGCCCGAGTCGTTGTCCGACAGGCTCACCGTACCGGCGTTCAAGTAGTTGTTGTCGTTGCTGGTGGTGCCGGTGAACGCGGAGAACGTTCCCAGGCCGGTCAGCGTTCCCACCAGCAGGACGACGCCTGCGGTCAGAAGGCCTTTGCGGGAAATGCTCATGATCCTCACTCCTTTGTGCGTTGATGTGCATCCGTGCTCTACGGGTATTACTCAGAGACATCGGCGCGCACGCACGGTGAGTTGAGGAAAAAGAGAAGAATGCTTCTCAGCCTGCTCGGACGACCTCTCAGATCGTGAGAAGCGTCGCCAAGGCCCACACGGCGGCGAGCGCCCCGATGCCGATCATGATCAGGCTTCGGGTTCTCGGGGCCTCGGCGAGGTCACCCTCCTTGAGCTTGACCTCGGGTGGGCGGATCAGAGCCGCCGCATTTCCGAAAACCATCGCCGCTCCAAGTGCGAGGACCAACAACGGAAGCAGATCCTCGCCGAGAAACACGGGACCATGATAGCCATGGGTATCCGCCCCACCTCCACGGTCGAGGTCTAACGTCGAAACCACATGAAGGGGACCAAACCGCGGTCGGCATTCGGCATCGTGACAGCCTCGATCGTATTCCTGGTTCTCGTTGCCTTCCTGCCGGACACCAACTCGGTCTTCTGGCCTCCGAAGGCGGCGCTGCTGTTGTTGTTGATTCCCCTGGGACTCCCCAGGCTCGTCTGGTTGGCACGATCATCGGCTCCGGCAGGAAGGGCCGCACGAGCACCTGCACGTGCGGCCCTTGCCTTCTTGACGGTGGCAGGGCTGTCCACGCTGTTTGCCGACAACCACACCACCGCGGTCTTCGGCCTCTACCTCTGGGGCAACGGGCTGCTCTTCGTCGCAGCGCTCGTCTCGGCCTGGGCGATCGGCGCGAGCCTCAACGACGGTGACCGACGACTGGTGACCCGTACGATCCTCGCCGGGCTCGCCGTGAACGTCGCCATTGCCCTGCTTCAGATGGTGACCGACCTCTCGGCCATCGACCTCACCCGCTTCGACGGACGCTCACCGGGGATACAGGGAAACCCCGTCCATCTCGGAGCGCTGGTCGCAGCCGGGATCGTCCTGGCTCTGCCGTGGCAGGGACGCCGGCTGCTGCCCTGGCTCGGACTCATCTACGCCATGGCCGCTGCCGTTGAGGTGTCGGGAAGTCGCTCGGCAATCGTTGCCATGGTGGTCGCCGTCGGCGCCGCAGCGCTCGCCGGGGGAACCGGTCGGAACGCGGCGGATCCCTCTCGTCGGCGCCTTGGCCTACGGCGTGGCCTGATGGTTGTCCTCGCCATCGTGATGGGCCTCACCGCCGGCGCGGGACTCTCGAAATGGGGCGGAGGAGAGAGCGTCAGTCAACGGGTGACCGCTACCGATGGGGGCGGTGGCGTGACGCCTCGGGTGTCGATGTGGTGGGCCTCACGCCACGCGGTGGCGGATCACCCGATACTGGGGAGCGGTCCCGGAACCTACCGCGAAGCCACGTCTCGATATCGCACGATCCGTGTCGCGCGCGCCTTTGGCGCCGATCTCTACTTCACCGACGCCCACAATCTGATCGTCGAATACGCGACAACCACAGGCCTGGTCGGACTTGCAGCCCTGCTGGCATGGCTGTCGTGGGCCTGGCATCGCTCGACCGGGCCCTTGCGACTCTTCGCATTGGGGCTGTTCATCGCCGGCCTGGTCGAGCCCCAGTCTCCGGGGACAACCCCGATGCTCTTCCTTGCCCTGGGCATGGCCCTCACGCCATGCGTCTCCGGCGAACCCACCGACGCCACATTGCCGCCTTCGGATCCTGCACCCGAGCGACGGACGCCTCGATTCGTACGGGCCACGAGTGCCGTGCTCGCCGTGCCGGCCATCACCGCAGGCGCGATCTTCATCAACGGCGAGTACCACTTCGAAAAGGCCTCCCACGGCCTCAGCCGATCCGATGCCGAGGAGGCCATGAACACCCTCCCGGCATGGTCCTACCCTGCCACCGTGCGAGCGATCGTCGAGAGCATCCGCGGTCATGCCGAAGGAGGAGCCACTAAGCAGGCGACCGCCGAACGCTGGTTCCGGGAAGCCGTTCGGCGAGACCCGACCGACCCCGCCCTTTGGCTGCAGCTCGGCGATTTCCTCGTGGAGAGAAAGGAGTACGACGGCGCAGGAGGCGCCTATCTGACCGCCCTGAAATACAACCCGGTCTCCACCAAGGCACCCATCCATCTGGCCGAGCTGGCCAACGGTGCGGGCGACACCTACAGCGCCGTCAAGTGGCTCGAGCAGGCACTCCATGTCGTGCCCGAGCAACCGAACATCCAGAAGGCCCTGAGGGACCTGAAACGAAAAGCTGAGAAAGAAGCCACTCAGCCTTAGCCTCGATCCTCGGGCCTTGAAGTTCCAGTAATCCGCTTGAGGTTCAGCGGGGTGGGAAGCCGAAGCGGAGGCTTCTGCCGCCCCACCAGGGGATGGGGATGTCGAGCTCGGGGAAGCCGGCGTCGATGAGCACGGGCGCGTAGGTGCGCAGAGCCAGGTCGACGCGGACGTGGTCGTGGTTGACGGTGATCGTGCCGGTGTTGTCGAGGAAGTGGCGCCACAGGCGGTCGGGGGTGGCGAGCTCGTAGCGGGGCAGTTTGCGTGCGAGCAGCCGGTAGCAGTTGCCGGCGAGCACCGTCAGGGTGGTGTCGACGTCGACATTGAGGGCCAGCCCGGACGAGAGGGCGTTGAGGTGGAAGCCGGAGATGTCGGCGTCGAGCTCGTTCTCGATGATCATCCGTTCGGCGTAGCGACAGAACAGGTCCTTGGCTGCGGTGACCAGGTCGTTTGTGATGAGCAGGGTGGGCTGGTCGTGGCCGATGTTGCGGATGGCGATCTGGCGTAGGGGGTGGTCGATGCCTTTGAGGTGGACGATCTGTTCGTGGATCTGGGGGCGGCGGTAGCGTCCGGCGCGTTTGACGTTGTAGGTGGTCCAAGCCGAGGCCGGCAGCGCTGCGAGGGTTTCGAGGACTTTGGGGCCGCGTTGGCGCAGGGCGAGGAAGGTGATGCTGCGGGCGCACAGCTCGCCGAGCATGGGGTAGGTGGTCAGTTTGGAGTCGAAGACCAGCAGCCCGGGATCGGAGCCGGCGACGCGTTTCCAGTACTCGGCGAAGGCGATCACCTCCCGGGCCTGTTCGGCCTTGGTGATGTCCGCGTTGGCGTAGACCATCTCGGTGGAGGCGTGGTCCTGGGCGAAGAAGGTGAGCACCGAACGGGTGCGCTGGGAGCGTGAGACGACGTAGTGCTCCTCGAGGGGGACCTCCTCCCCGTGGTGGCGGATGGTGTGGAAGTCCAGATTGAACCCGCCCTCGCCGTTGTAGAGGCCGACCTGGCGACAGCGCCGAGCGAGGCCTTCGAGCAGCGCGACGTTGGAGGCGCGCGCCACCCGGTAGGAGTAGCTGGTCAGGTGGGTGGCCTTGGGGAGGGCGACGAGACCCAGCGCCAGACCGAGCCCGGGGTCGGCCCCCAACGGGAAGGCGTTGGCGGCCCGGCCCCGCCGGCTGCACTTGAGCATCAGCAGCGAGGCAAGCGAGTGGAACGAGGTGAGCACCTTCGTGCCCGGGTAGCGGGCCGCGCCCACCAGCTCATCGAGGCCGAGCTCGACCATGGCCGGCAACAACAGATACAGCCCGGCGTGGTCGCAGTCGTAGCGGGCCCCGGTCGGCCAGTCGCTGATGGCTTTGGCCCGCACCGGCGCAAGGCGCGGCGCCGGGCCGCCGGGGCCGCGGCGCTCCAGGCGTTCCAAGCCCTCGGACTTCAAGATCGCCCACACCGTCTGGGCCGACACCGGGCTGGCCTCGGCGGTGAGGATGCCGGCGATCTCGGTCACCGAGCGGTCCTGGGCCCGTAGCACGAGCACCCGGTCGCGGACGGTGTGGGTTTTGCGTGGCCCTTTGGGGCCGGGCTTGGAGGAACGGAAGAACCTCGTCCGTCCGGCCCGCAGCTCAGCGGCGAGCTGGTGCACCGTCGCCGCCGAGTACCCGAAACGGGCGCCTACCTCCTCGGCGCCGGCCTCTTCCACGAAGTAGCAGCGCAGCGCCTCATAGCGGCGTTGTGCCGGTTCCCCCGGCTCCGTGAAGTACTCGGCCCCGGCACGCATATCTCAGGTGATCTTTCTGAACGACATATCATTATTATAGAGTCGCAGACGAGGTAAGTGGCGGCCGGCGTAGAACTCATCCCGTTCAAGAAGATCGCCTACAGACACACCGCAGCAATCACACCAAACCCAACAGCCGTAAGGGATCCGGCGGATCAACCTCAGGCAACAGGCCTACACACGCGGGTCCCGAGGATCGAGGTTAGGGAATTACGTGACGGACTTTCGCCTCAACGAGGGATATCCGTGACGGCTGACATGCAAGCGCTCATGGCATTGCTGGGCCACGTGTCCGCCGAGATGAGTCTGCGCTACGCCCACCTCTTCGACAGCACCGTGCGCGCTGAATATGAACGAGCGCTCGACCTCGCCAAGAGTCGTATCGGCCCGATGCCGACCGGCCGCTCCCCTCATCCCCGTCCGCGCCGAGGGCCACGGCTCGGGTTGCGACGCGGAGGACTGGCGTGACGCGCCGGCGATCAAGTCCCGACTCGCCAGCGGACACTGCCTACGTGCACCAGCCCAAGGCGCGTGCCCCTACGCGAACATCTGCGAACACTGCCCCAGCTTCCGCTCCGATGCCGCAAGCGTGTCCGTGCTCGGCGCCCAACGAGTCGATACCGAAGCTCTTGTCGCCGACGCCCAAGCCCGAGGCTGGATCGAGGAAGTCGAACGGCACCAACGTCTCCTCGTCCGTCTCGATGCCCTCATCGCCCAAGCCACCGCATGACCGCCACCGACCACCTCGCCACCGTCGAGAACGCATGCGCCCTGCTCGAGTCCACCGGCGAACCCGTCACTTTCACCGCGGTCGCCGAACAAACCGGGATCAGCCGCACCACCCTCTACCGCAACACCGACATCCGCGCCGTCATCGAAGAACACCGCGCCCACACCCAAACTCCTCGCACGATCAGCGGACTCACCGCCGAGATCGGGCACCTCCGCGTCGCACTCGAAGCTATCGCCGACCGAGTTCGCGCCCAAGAAGAACGACTCCGCCACCTCGAACGTCGACAAAAGCAGCACCGAAAAACCAACTGACCGATCACGCCCACCAGGCACTTATCCGCGGCCCGATTAGCCGGATAATCGTACGACAATGCCATGGCCGAATCGGTGATCGGGCTCTACAAGACCGAATGCGTGCGCCACGAAGGCCCCTTCCGCGGCGTCGACGACCTTGAGCTCGCCACGTTGAACTG
>JACOTK010000087.1 GCA_016178435.1 Actinomycetota bacterium | reverse complement strand
TCGGAGCCCTGCACGTGCTGGGTGATGCCCATCGACCACACCAGCACCGCGCTTGGCGCGGACGCGTACATCCGCGCAAATCGTTCCATGTCCGCACGGGAGGAGCCGGACAGGCGCTCGAACACATCGAACGGCGTTGCCTCGATCTCAGCTCGCAACGCGTCGAAACCATCGGAGTGCTCCGCGATGAACCGTTCGTCATGACCCGCCTCGGCAATCAGGGCCTTGAGCACGCCATTGATGAATGCCACGTCACCACCCGTGTGCACCTCGAAGAACTCATCGGTCATCTTCGTGCCGAACACGGCACTCTCGATGTTCGAGGGAACCCAGTAGCGTTCGAGGCCGGGCTCCCGGTAGGGGTTGACGACCGCTACTTTCGCTCCCTGTTTGCGTGCCAGGTAGAGGTACTTCATGAAGACCGGTTGGTCGTTGGCCACGTTGGATCCGAACAACACCACCAGGGACGAGTTGATGACGTCGCCGTACGAGACCGTGGTCGCCGCGGCGCCGACCGATTCCTGCAACATCGCCGTCGAAGGCGCATGGCAGATCCTCGCCGCATTGTCGATGTTGGGCGTGCCCAGAAATCGGGCCGTCTTCTGCGCGACGTAGTACACCTCGTTCGTGATGCCCCGAGCCGTGAGATAGAACGCCATCTGATCCGGCGTTGCCGTGCGCAACCTTTCGCCGGCGATGGTCAGGGCCTCGTCCCAACCGATGCGCCGAAAGTCGGGTTCTCCCGCTCGTCGAACCATCGGAAAGGGCAGCCGACCCAGGGCCCGCAAGGCCGACCCGTCGAGCGTTCGCAGGTGCTCGACGTCACCGAGCACCGCCGGGTCGAGTGCGCCCATGGTGTTCAGGCGCAGAAGGTTCAGCCGTGTCGTGCACAGGTGCACACCCTCGATCGTCCAGTCCTGGAATCCCGCGACGCCGAGGGCACAGCCGTCGCACACCCCTTTGCTGAGGATTCGCCACGCGTAGGGAAGGTTGTCTCGGTTGTCCCACACCGTGCGAAGCATCTCGCCGTAGTGGTTCGGCTTGACCTCGCCGACGCCGTTCGGCTTGAAGCCCACCCACAGGTCGCGTCGGATTCGTCGGGGAGGCCGAATACGCACAGGCTGTTCGGTGGGCCTCACCACCCGACGGTCTTCGTTCACGAGCCGACCCCGAGGTCGATGCGCTCGGGGTGCGCATAGATCGTGCAGTCGTCACCACGCACGAACCCGATCAGGGTCACACCCAGGGCCCGGGCCGTCCTGACCGCCAGACTCGACGGCGCGGAAACCGCGGCAACAATGGGGATGCCCGCTGCCGCCGCTTTCTGCACCATCTCGAAACTGACCCGCCCCGAAAGCATGAGAACCCTGTCGTCAAAGGGAAGATTGTTCGCCAACACCCCGTTGCCAACAAGTTTGTCGAGGGCGTTGTGCCGACCGACGTCCTCCCGCACCGCCAACAGTGCGCCGGTGAGGGCGTCGAAGAGTCCCGCTGCATGCAGTCCTCCCGTCCGGTCGAAGACCTTCTGACTCGGGCGCAGTTGATCGATGAGTCCTGCCACGGCGCCGAGGCCGATGACGGTCCCGACCCGCGGGGGGTCGCACCGCCGGGTGAGTTGCTCGATGGAGGTCGTGCCACAGATGCCACAACTGGCGGTGGTCATCACGTTGCGTCTCACGGCCTCGACCTCGAACGGGCCACGGAGGTCGACGGTCACGACGTTGTAGAGCTGCTCGGCGTCCTCGCTGCGTTGGCAGTAACGAATGGCCTCGATGTCCTCGTGGCCCGTGATGATTCCCTCGCTCAGCAGGAAGCCTGCGACCAGCTCGAAATCATGCCCGGGCGTGCGCATCGTGACCGTGAGTGTCGTGGCCTCGCCCCCACGTCCGGCCACTCGAAGCTCGAGGGGCTCCTCGGTGACCAGACCGTCGCTGACATGACGCGCCACACCATTTCGGACCTGCGTCACCTGTACCGTGGTCACAGGTCGGCGCGTGACGACGGGGGTCTCGGACATCGCAGCAACGGTATCGCGGATAGGTTTCTCCCATGCCTGATGATCGGGTATCGGGTGACGGCTTCATACAGGCCGCTGACGGGACCCCACGCTGGGGTCGCTATGGAGCCGCAGGCGTGCTCATTCGATACGCCGACGAGGAGGGCGAGTGGTTCTTCCTTGCCCGTCGAGCTCTCTGGACCCACCACGGCGGCACATGGGCCATCCCGGGCGGAGCGATCGATCTCCACGAAGCCCCTCTCGACGCGGCGCTCAGAGAGTTCGAGGAGGAGGTGGGTTTCACCCTCGACTCGTACGACATCATCGAGGTCCACGAGGACGACCACGGCGGTTGGTCCTACTGGACCCACCTGATCGATGTTCGTCACCGATTCGACCTTCCCGGCTCGATGAACCCCGAGCTGACCGAGGCCCGCTGGGTTCAGGCCCATCAGCTTCACGAGCTCGAGCTGCTCGAAGCCTTCGCCGGAACACTTGAACGTCTGGGCATCATCTCGCGTGCCGGCGGCCATGACCGGCCGGTGGGGTAGTCTGGGGAGACGGGAAGTAGCGCAGCTTGGTTAGCGCGCAGCGTTCGGGACGCTGAGGCCGCGGGTTCGAATCCCGCCTTCCCGACCACTGCCCTCGGAAGGGTGCCCTCGACGTCGGTGATGCGTTCAGTTTCGCGAGGTGGTCTGCCCGGACGGCTTCGCGTGGCTCACACAGGCTCGGCGGCCCGCCCCCACCGGAGGTCCGGAACGAAACTCCGGTGAAGCTCAAAGGACCATGGAAGCTAACCTTGGTCAAGTGCTGAATGCGTCGGGCCTGGCCAAGAGTCATGGCCTCAGAACCCTCTTCGAGGACGTCTCGCTTCAACTCTCGCCCGGTCGACGGATTGCGCTCGTCGGCGGGAACGGGGTTGGCAAGACCACCCTGATCGAGATTCTCGTCGGGCTGCAGGAGGCCGATCGCGGCGAGGTTCATCGGCCCCGTGATCTCCGAATCGGCTATCTCGCTCAGGATCTCGATGTCCCCGCCGATCACACCGTGCTCGACGAGGCCCTGGCCGGAACGGGACACGTCGAGCTCGCCCACAAGGTCCATCAACTGGCGGATCGGCTGGCTTCGACCTCCGGGGCCGAGCACGACCGGGCCCTCGCCGCCTACGGTGAGGCACAGAGTCACTTCGAGCAGGTCGGCGGCTATGCGTTGGAGAGCGCTGCCCAACGCGTGCTGGCGGGCCTCGGGTTTGATGATGCCGACACGAAGCGCCCGGTCCGGGAGATGTCCGGGGGATGGCGCATGCGGGCGGCGCTCGCGCGCCTTTTGGTGGCCGATCCCGATGTGCTCGTGCTCGACGAACCCACCAACCATCTCGACGTCGACAGCATCGCCTGGCTCGAGACGCACCTCACGACGTGGACCGGCGCGCTCTTGTTCGTCTCACACGATCGCGACTTCATCGATGCCGTCGCCAACCGGGTGATCGAGCTCGCCGGCGGCACGGCACAGGAGTACGTGGGCGGGTTCTCGGAGTTCGTCATCGCCCGTGAGGAGAACCTCGCACGCATCGAGGCAGCGGCCGAGCGCCAGGATCGCCAGATTCGTCAGACCCGGCAGTTCGTCGAGCGCTTCCGCTACAAGGCCACCAAGGCCCGACAGGTACAGAGTCGCGTCAAGGCCTTGGAGAAGATCGAGCGCATCGCCATTCCCAACAGGGACGAGCTCGTCGCCCGGTTTCGCTTCCCCGAGCCGCGGCGTTCGGCTCGGGTGATTGTCGAGCTCGACAACATCACCGCGGGTTACGGCGATCACGTGATCCTGCGAGACGTCAACCTCGTGATCGATCGGGGGCGCAAGGTTGCCCTCGTCGGCCCCAACGGCGCCGGAAAATCGACACTGATCAAGACCATCCTGGGCCAACTGACCCCGCTCACGGGATCGGTCACGCTCGGCAAGAACGTCGATGTGGCGACCTTCGCACAACATCAGACCGAGGTGCTCGATCTCTCCCGCACCGTCGTCGAGGAGTTCCGGGCCCATGTTGGGGACCGCCTGGGCAAGAACCTTCGGACCATGCTCGGCGGGTTCGGCTTCGGCGGCGATGCGGCCGAGCGCAGGGTGGGTGACCTGTCGGGAGGAGAACAGACCCGGTTGGCGCTGGGCATCACGATGGCCCTTCCCGTCAACGTGCTGGTGCTCGACGAGCCCACCAACCATCTCGATCTGGCGAGTTGCGACCTCCTCGAGGATGCGCTGCGGGCATATCCCGGCACGGTGTTGCTGATCACCCACGACCGCTATCTCATCCGCGAGGTTGCCGACTCACTCATCGAGGTGCGCCATGGCGGCGCCCGCTTCCATGAGGGCGTCGATGAGCGCATCCTCGCAGGGGCCCACACGGGTTCGGCCTCCTCGATCCCGACCCCTCCCCCCTCACCGGCCGGGACGGGCGGTCACCGACCCAGCCGCAAGGACCTCCGTCGAGACAACGCCGAGGCCCGAAAGGAATACCACCAGGCGACCAGGGACCTGCGGAAGCACCTGGCCGCTACCGAGAAGAAGTGGGAGAAGGCCGAGGCCGAGCTTGCCGCGTTGCAGGCAGACCTGGCCGACCCGACGGTCTACGGGAACACCGACCTGTTGCAGGACCTGATCGCCCGCCATGCCACTGCCAAGGACAAGGCCGCCGAGCTCATGAACGAATGGGAACAGGCGACCCTCCAGCTGGACCGGGCCGAAGCCAACTTCGGCTGAACGCCGTCGACCCGTCTACCAACCGCCCCATCCTGACCACTTTCCGTGATATTCCTCCTCAAGACCCTGCCGCTACCTGTCGAGTATTGGTCTGACATCCCAGCCATGGAGCGAAATGGAGCACGCAATGAAGATGGCGCATTCGATGAAGAAGTCTCTCATCACCTTCGTCACTGCAGGGATCTTGACGGTCGGGATCGGATCGGGCACAGCCTGGGCAGAAGGCGAGGGCCAACGGCCCCGGGCTGAACATGCCGAGCAGATGGAGGAGCGCGTTCGTCAACGGGCCGAGGAGCTGAAGGCCAAGGCCGACGCACGGGCCGAGGAGCTCAAAGCCAAGGCCGACGCACGGGCCGAGGAGCTGAAGGCCAAGGCCGACGCACGGGCCGAGGAGCACGGGCCGAGGAGCTCAAGGCCAAGGCCGGTGATCGGGGCGCCGAGATGAAGGCCAAGGCCGACGCACGGGCCGAGGAGCTCAAGGCCAAGGCATGCGCCAAGGGTGCCGGAGCACGTGAGAAGGCCAAGGAGAAGTTGGTCCAGGCCAAGGAACGGCTCGCCAAGTTGAAGGCTGCCCTTGCCAAGGCCGACGGGGAGAAGAAGGACGAGATCCAGGGCAAGATCGACAAGGCCAAGGCTGCCGTCGCCAAGGCCAAGACTGCCAACGCGAAGTACACGGCTGCCTGCACCTCGACGTCGACTCCCTGACCGTCGCTCCACGGCACGTCGGGCGAGCCTGGGGTTGCCGACCCGGTTTGATGTGATCAACCCCCACCGAACACCCAACTGACCGAGAACCGCATCGACACGATGAGGTTCTCGGTCAGGTGGTCGAGCTCGCTGAGGCCAGGAGGAACCGGCAGGAACCGC
>JACOTK010000086.1 GCA_016178435.1 Actinomycetota bacterium | reverse complement strand
GAACGAGATCGATGATGCGATCACCGATCACCGCAAGCGGTGAACGCGCACCGGCATCGAAGCCGGCCACCAACTCCCCCACGGCCAAGCCGCCTCCGGCAGCCAGGAGACCGGCGGTGATCCCGGCGGCCCGTCCGCCGGGATCTGGCCCGGCGCCTGCGCCTTCGGCGCGGTTTGGCGACCTCGACGATTCGCTCATCGCCCGTCGCCCATCGGTCCTACCGCGCCAAAGCTGCGACGAGGTAGGCCGCAATCGGAACGCTGCAGACGAACGCGTCGAGTCGACGAGCTCCGCCGGCACGTCGCTCCCGGTCCCCGAACAGCACATCGACGAGCGCTGTCCCCGGAGGGGAGAGAAGGGCCACCGAAGCCACGAGCGCGATCACGGCGCCGCCACCAACCGTGTTCCCGACCACGACCCAGGCGGCAAAACCGATGACGCCCGCGGCGGCAACACCCGCAGCAGGACCTTCCCACCACGAACCTGCGCCGCTGCCGATCAGGTGGTCGCCGAGATCGTAGGCACCAACGACGAGCACCATGACCACCGCCGTGGTCTCGTCCAGCCGAGCCACCAGAACCAGTGCTGCGGCCGCGAGCCCGAAGACCAGGGAGGCGATGACGACCATGCCCGACTCGGCCAACACCGGGTTCGGGCCCGGTACGGGGGTCGCGCCCGTACCTCCCTCCAGCTCCGCGGTCCCCGCGGACATCCACATACGGGTCAACAACGGCCCCACGATCAACAGCGGAAGCGCAAGCGCCACGGCACGCACACCGCCCTCGGAGGCGGCAAGCAGAGGGAGGCCTGCTGCCCCCAGGACGACCGAAAGCCGCGAGGCGTCACCGACGACCCGTCCGGCCTCCGAGACCAGCAGACCCCATGACCTGTTGTCCCTCGACATCGCCGCCGCGCTCTCGGCATGAAGAGGCACATGGCCGCCGAACACAGGCTCGTCGTACCTCAAATCGACGTGGGTCAGGTCGATCATCACCTCCGGTTCGTCGTGCGCAGGCCGTCGAGCCCGAATCACCCCGTCAGCAGCCACCGCGGCGAGCACCGCTACAAGCAGGGCCAAGGCCCATGGCGACACGGTGATGGCACCGAGAGCGCCGGCGACCCATACCCAGCCGACTCGGGACCGGCGATCATCCTCACGTGCGACCGATGGTGCGCGCGGCAGGACCGGAGGGGCCGAAGGCGGGGTGACCCAGCCGCGCAATCGAGGGCGGGCGGTTTGTCCGCTCTGTCTGCGGTCGCCGACGTCAGCCATGTGCGCCGCCGGAGACAGGGGGAAGCACAGCGACCTCGTCGTGGTCGCCAACAGGATCGTCGAGCCCTGTGGGCTCACCGTTGAGCCACACCTGCGACCGCTCCAGAACCGCCACGAAGGGCTCGCCCCAGCGCCGGGAGGCCTCGTCGAGGACATCGCCGACGGTCGTTCCGACAAGCTCGACTGAACTGACTCCCGCTGCCTCGCGAGCTGAGGCAAAGAGTCTCAACTTGGCCACTGATCCTCCGGCCTTCGGTAGTCTGCCGATCGAGCTCCTCGACCGCGGAGACCACCTTGCGTGCCCTCCGCGAGGATACCTGATGGTCTCCCTCGGGTACGGTCATGACTCGATGACGCCGACTCGCATCCTCCTCATACGACATGGCCAGTCCGAATGGAACGCGTCAGGTCGCTGGCAGGGCTGGGCCGACCCGCCGCTCACCTCGCTCGGACGCCGCCAGGCGAACGCCGCGGCCGCCAGGATCGGATCGGTCGACGCCGTCTTCGCGTCCGACCTCGTGCGCGCCGCGGAGACCGCGGCCATCATCTCCGAGTCGATCGGCGTGGGTCCGGTCATCGTCGAGGCCCGCCTGCGCGAACGTGATGTCGGTGCATGGACCGGGCTCACCCATGTCGAGATCGACGCCGGCTGGCCGGGCATGCTCGCTGTTCGTCCCCTGCAGCCCCCCGACGGCGAATCCCGTGAACAGGTCATGGACCGGGTGCTCGATGGACTCGATGCCGTGGCAGCGGCCTACCCGGGTGGTGAGGTACTGGTGATCGCGCACGGTGGGGTGATCCGCAATCTCGAACGGCACCTCGGCGTCGAGCCCGCATCGTTGCCGAATCTCGGCGGCGTACACCTCACCGTCCATGAGGATCGTCTCGTCATGGGTGAACGGCTGCTCCTGTTGGATCCGAACGATCACATCACCACCACACCGCACCAGTTGTAGGAGGGCGCCTGCAGGCAGAGACCGCGAGGGCGGGGGCGGACGGGTTTCGCCGGCCTGCCGAGGATGCCCGGCCGGCGGTAAGGTCGGCGAAGCGATCCGGAACCGAAGCGATCCGGAAACAAGGACGGGGGCTGCCATGCGTATCGAGGTCAACGGGGTGGGGCTCGAGGTCGATGTCCAGGGTGACGGCATGCCCGTGGTGCTCCTGCACGGCTTTCCCGACTCGTCACGTCTCTGGCGCCATCAGGTGACCGCCCTCGTCGCTGCGGGTTACCGCACGATCGTGCCCGACCAGCGTGGTTACGGAGCCTCCGACAAGCCCGACGAGGTGCTCGCCTACTCACTGCCGTTTCTCGTGGCCGACATCATCGGCATCCTCGATGGGCTCTCGATCGATCGGGCGCACGTCGTGGGCCACGACTGGGGCGCCGCCGTCGCCTGGGGGGTCGCCCTGATGGCTCCGGATCGGGTCGATCATCTGGTCGCTCTCTCGGTTGGCCATCCCGCCGCCTTTGCCTCGGGGGGCCCCGAGCAACGAGAGCGATCGAGCTACATGCAACTCTTCGTGCAGGAGGGTGTCGCCGAGGAGATGCTGACCCGCGACAACTGGGCGGTCCTTCGGGCGATGTCGGGTCACCCCGACATCGACGCCGTCATCGACGACCTCGAACGTGACGGCTCGCTGACCACCGGGCTCAACTGGTATCGGGCAAACATGCCCCCGGGTTCGACCGCCGAGACCGGGGAGGAGCCGGCGGCATCCATGCCCGACCTCGGACCGGTTCTCGTGCCCACGATGGGCGTGTGGAGCTCGGGAGACTTCGCCCTGACCGAAAAGCAGATGATCGAGTCGGGCGCCTTCGTCAAGGGGCGGTGGCGCTACGAGCGGGTGGCGGATGCCGGCCACTGGCTGCAGCTCGAACGCCCCGACGAAGTCAACCGCCTGCTGCTCGACTTCCTGCCAGACCACTAGAAACGGCCGGCGGCCAGCCGGAGGGCCTTGCGGAGAAGGTCGGGGGCTTCCAGGCGTTCGGCCATAGCCTCGCACCCGTTCGTGGGGCCGAGCCAGCGCCAGTCGTCGACCTCGCCCACCTCGCAGGTGAGTCGCAGTGTGGCCAGCTCCCG
>JACOTK010000085.1 GCA_016178435.1 Actinomycetota bacterium | reverse complement strand
GGGGTGCATCCCTCTGGTTTACACGGCCCGAGCCTGCATCGCCGACCCTGTCGAGATGCCCACAACACCGGGGGCACGGGGTGCGCCGGTAGGATCGTGGACCGACATGTTGAACATCCTCGACCTTCGTGGCGCCACCGGCGACCTGGCCGCGCTGCTGCCGCGCCCTGCGGTGGCCGTCGAGCAGCCCGTCGACGCAGTCAGGGCGATCATTGCCGAGGTGCGAGCCGGCGGCGACGCCGCCGTTAGAGCCTGCACCGAGCGCTTCGACGGCGCGTCCATCGACGAGTTGCGGGTCCCCGTCACGGAGCTTCGCCGGGCACTTGATGCCGTTGCTCCGGAGCTGCGACGAGCGCTCGAGGTGGCCAGGGACAACATCGAGGCCTATCACCTGACCCAGGTCGGGCCGGAGGTCGTCCACCGTCGAGACGGCATCGAGGTGCGAGACCTCCACCGGGCGGTGGATCGTGCCGGCCTCTATGTGCCGGGTGGTCGGGCGGCCTACCCGTCCACCGTGTTGATGACAGCGGTTCCCGCGAAGGTCGCGGGCGTGCCCGAGCTGGTGTTGTGCGTGCCCCCCGACCGCGACGGCCGGGTGCCCGACGTCGTGCTCGCCGCCGCGTGCCTGGCCGGCGTCGACGAGGTCTATCGGGTTGGCGGCGCCCAGGCCATCGCCGCCATGGCCTACGGCACCGAGAGCATCAAGGCGGTCGACGTCATCGTCGGTCCCGGCAACATCTACGTGGCGGTTGCCAAGCGTGAGGTTGCCGGTGTCGTCGGCATCCCCTCGTCGTTTGCCGGGCCCTCCGAGGTGGTGGTGATCGCCGACGCCACGACGCCGGTGGACTTCGCCGCGATCGACGTGGTCGTCCAGGCCGAGCACGGGCCGAACGGCTTGGCGTGGCTCGTGACCTGGGACGAGGCGGTGGCCGATGCGGTTTCCCGGGCGGTGACACGTCTCGTCGAGGCCTCACCCCGGCGTGGCGACATCGAGTCGACTCTTGCGGAGGGTGGCCATGCCGTCATCTGCGACAACCCCGAGCAGGCGATCGCCGTTGCCAATGCCATCGCCCCCGAGCACCTGGAGCTGCTGTGCGCCGACCCCGAGGCGTTGCTCCCGCTGGTGCGCCACGCCGGCGCCGTGTTCTGTGGACCGTGGTCTCCTGCCTCGGTCGGCGACTACCTCGCCGGCCCGAACCATGTGCTGCCGACGTTCGGCTCGGCCCGGTTCTCGGGCGCGCTGCGCGTCGACGACTTCGTCAAGCATGTGCATGTCGTGACCCTTGACGAGGATGGGTTGCGACGGGCCGCGCCGCACGTCGCGGTGCTGGCGGCGGCGGAAGGTCTGGTTGCGCACGGCGACTCGGTACGTGTGCGCACGGCGGCCCTGGCTGCTCTGGACCCGCAGCGGTGAGCGCCGCTCCGGCACGGCGTTTTCAGGCTCGTGACGACCTCGTCGAGCTCGAGGGCTACCACTCGCCGCAGGTCGATGTGGCCGTGCGTCTCAACACCAATGAGTCGCCGGAGTCACCCCCCGCCGCCTTTCGCGCGCAGCTTGCCGCCGAGATGGCGGACCTCGACTGGAACCGCTACCCCGATCGGGGGGCGCTCGAGTTGCGCGCCGCCATTGCAGCCCATCACGGGGTGCGACCCGAGCAGGTCCTTGCGGCGAACGGCTCGAACGAGATCCTCCAGCTTGTGTGTCTCGGCTTTGGCGGCTCGGGACGTTCCGCCGCGTTGTTTCACCCCACCTACCTGATGCACGCGCAGATAGCGGCCCTCACCGGCACCCGGGTGGTCACGGGCAACCGTGCACCCGACTTCTCGCTCGACCTGGGTGAGGTGCAGCGCGTCATGGACGAGTCGCACCCGGCGATCACGTTCCTCTGCTCGCCGAACAACCCGACCGGTACGGTCTGCTCGCCGGAGGAGGTGGCGCAGGTCGCTTCACTCGCACCGGGTGTGGTTGTCGTCGATGAGGCCTATGGTCAGTTCGCCCGATGGTCGGCGTTGGAGCTGGTGAACGAGGATTCGTCGGTAGTCGTCACGCGGACCTTCTCGAAGACCTGGTCGATGGCGGCCGCCCGCCTCGGCTATCTGATCGGTCCGGCCTGGTTGGTCGCCGAGCTCGACAAGGTGGTCCTGCCCTACCACCTCGACGCCGTGAAGCAATTGGCGGGACGGGTCGCGCTGCGATTCGAGGCCGAGATGATCGAGCGGGTACGGGCGTTGGTGTCCGAGCGCGAACGCCTTGCAACGGCCATGGGAAGACTGGCGATCGAGCAATGGCCCTCGGGCGCCAACTTCATCCTCTTTCGACCGCTTCTCCCGGCGGCTCGTGCGGACGGCGCCACCGCTCGTCGAGCGCATGGTCACGCGGTCTGGCAGGGCCTGGTTGATCGCTCGGTACTGGTGCGCGACTGTGGCTCGTGGCCGGGGCTCGAAGGATGCCTGCGCGTGACCGTCGGCACTCCCCATGAAGGTGACGCATTCTTGTCCGCACTCACATCGACTCTGACCGAGGTGCTCGCATGACCCGACAGGCAACCCGTTCGCGGGCGACGAAGGAAACCGCCATCGAGATCGCCCTCGACCTCGATGGTTCGATCTGATGGTGAAGGCCACGGGCGACCTCGAGGTCGACAGTCATCACACCGTCGAGGACGTCGGCATCGCGCTCGGCGAAGCCTTGCGTGAAGCGCTCGGTGACAAGGCGGGCATCCGGCGTTTTGCGAGCGGCGCCTATCCCTTGGACGAAGCCCTCATCGAGGTGGCGCTCGACCTTTCGGGGCGGCCGTTCGTGGTCTACGACGTCGAGATCGGCGAGGTGCTCCCATTGGGGACCCCACCGTTCGACCCGCAGATGGCGGAGCACTTCTGGCAGTCGTTCGCGACATCGGCCGGCATCACCCTGCACGTGCGCATGCGGGAGGGCCGCAACACGCACCACATTCTCGAGGCCACCGCCAAGGGCGTGGCCCGGTGCCTGCGTGACGCAGTGCGTGTCGAGGGCGTCGACGTGCCGTCCACCAAGGGCACGCTGTGACCACGCCACTCGTCGCGGTGCTCGACTACGGCATCGGCAATCTGCGCTCGGCCCAGAAGGCCCTGCAACATGTCGGCGCCGATGCCCGTCTCACCGAGGACCCCGACCTTGCCGCCTCGGCCGACGCGGTGGTGCTGCCAGGTGTCGGCGCGTTCGGCCGTTGCATGGAGGCACTCCGGGAAAAAGGGCTCGACCGGGTGGCATTCGACGCGATCGACGCCGGGAAGCCCTTTCTCGGCATCTGTGTCGGCATGCAGATGCTCTACGACGCTTCCGATGAAACCCCGGGCGTCTCCGGACTCGGCGTGCTGGGTGGCATGGTGCGGCGGCTTCCCGAGGGGGTCAAGCATCCGCAGATGCAGTGGAACACGCTCGATCAGCTCGCGCCCTCTCCATTGTTGGACGGCCTCGGCGAGCACCCGTGGTTGTACTTCGTGCACTCGTATGCGCCCGACCCGGCCGATCGTGACGAGATCGTCGCCACGTGCGACTACGGGGGACCCGTGACCGCGATGGTGCAGCGGGGCGTGCTGTGGGCGACCCAGTTCCACCCGGAGAAATCCGGCAGGACCGGCCTTGCCCTCCTTGCCAACTTCGTGGCTGCGGCTGCGGCAGCGCCGGGGCAGGGGCGGTGACGGGCATGGAGCTCTATCCTGCGATCGATCTGCGCGGTGGTCGGTGTGTGCGTCTGCACCAGGGCGATTACGGACAGGAGACGATCTACGGCGACGACCCCGTTGCCCTGGCCCAGGGTTTCGCCGACGCCGGCGCGCCTTGGGTCCACATCGTCGATCTCGATGCGGCCCGCACGGGCGCTCCCACCAACCGGCCCGCGGTTGCCGGTGTCGCTGCGGCGATGGCCAAGGTCGGTGTCCACGTGCAAAGCGGGGGAGGCGTGCGCAACCAGGAGGCCGCCGAGGCGCTCTTCGACGCGGGAGTCACCCGGGTGGTCATCGGAACGGCTGCGATGGAGGACCCGGCGTTCGTCGAACGAGTCGCAAAGCGCCACCCCGGGGGAGTGGCCGTCGGACTCGACGCACGAGTGGGTCAGGTGGCGGTCCGGGGCTGGACGCAGGGTTCGGGCGCCACCATGGATGACATCATGGCCGGCGTGCTTCCTCGTTTTGCCGAGGCGGGCGTCGCGGCGGTGGTCGTCACCGAGATCAGCCGGGACGGGACCCTCGCAGGTCCCGATCTGGAAGGCCTCGCCTCGGTTCTCGGCGCGACCGGCCTTGATGTCATTGCCAGTGGTGGTGTCGGCGCCCTTTCCGATCTCGTTGCCCTGGCCGGCATCGAGCGAGCCGGCCGCCGTCTTGCAGGGGCAATCGTCGGCAAGGCCATCTACGAGGGCCGCTTCACCGTGGCCGAGGCGCTCACGTCGCTTGGCCATGGCAGGGCACAAGAAGCTGAGGAGTGCCTCTGACCCCGCTCATGTCCATCCAAAAAGGGCTCTTCACGTTTCGGCGGGCTGTCAGCCCGCCTTGGCGGACGATGCGCCGTCGTGTCGGAGCGTGCCGCCCGTTTCCTGTTTCGTTCCCACGATGCAGCGCGCCACGCCCGGAACCCGGACCTTGCCGTCCTTCTCGAACGTGCTCACCTTCGCGATGGCGTTTGCCCGAATCCGTTCCCGCGCCAGTTCGTTCACCTGCTGAAGCGCCGCAACTGCGAGCGAGACGTGCTCGCTGATCATCTCCCAGTACTGCACGGGCGATCGCGTCACGAGTTCGACGTCGACGTCCCACTCGGCAACGTGGCGCAGTCCCGCTCCTTCGTACAGGGCACCGACACATCCCGGGGCAGCGCACCGAAACATGGTCGGCCCGTCCGGGTCGGGTGCCGACACCACGGCCTCGGTCGCGATTGCCTGCATGGCGATCGCCGTCCACGGGTTTTCCTCTGGCTTGACCCATACCGACGAGCAGAGTCGCCCTCCCGGCTTGAGCACGCGAGCGAACTCGGCCGTCGCCTTGCCCGCGTCGGGGAAGAACATATACCCGAAACGTACCGAGACGCTATCGAATGTGGCGTCATCGAATGGCAGATCATCGGCGCTGCACACGTTCGTCTCGATATTGGCGACCCCTTGGGCCCTGGCCCGTCGCTGTGCTACGTCCAGCATCTCGGCTGAGAGGTCGGTCAGCACGACGCGCCCCTTCGGCGCCAGTCTCGCGATGCTCAAACCCGGCTCACCCGTGCCCGAAGCAATGTCGAGGTGCTGCTGATCGTCAGCGATGTCGAGACGCTCGATCATCGCCGCTCCGACTGGGCCCAGCTGCTCCATGATGACCGAGTCCCACTTCTCCCAGCCCGCAGAGAGCTCGGCCCACGTCGCTCGCTGAACGTTTCGGATCTCATCTGCGCTCGGCATCGGGCCTCTCTCGATCGATGAATCCACTGAACACGACGGCACTCCTCGATGGCAGTGCATAGTGCCCGTGCGCGGCGCACGAGGCAAACCCAGGGGGGCCGCACGGAACACCGTCGAGCAGTCGGCCCCAAGGCTGTCTGTGCCCCGGACCCCGCTCACAGGCGAAGTGACCGGTGGCCCAAGGAGGACCCGGGCACGATGACGCGGCCGATAGGGTGAGGTCCCATGAGGACCGCTCGCGTGATTCCCTG
>JACOTK010000084.1 GCA_016178435.1 Actinomycetota bacterium | reverse complement strand
GCCGACCCCTTCGGCACTGCAGGGCACAACGCAGTGCAGCACCTGCGGGCCCTCGGGAGCGTCGTCCCAACGGATGCTGGTGGCGAGCAGGGTGCCGACCTCGCACCCACTCGCGGGGGACTTGCGGGCAGTGATGCGGTACCCGCCCTCGACCCGCCGTGCGCTGCCGTTGGAGCTGAGCCAATCGGAACCACCCGTGCTCACCAGGACGGCGCCGTCGTCGATCACCTTGCGGAAGATCCCGGAGGCATCCATCCCATGGTTGTGTCGCCACACCTGCATGGCAATCACGTGGGAGTGCATGGACAGCGTGACCGCCGTCGCCGGGTCGTAGGCGCCGATCACGCGCAGCATCTCGCCCATGTCGGCGTGTGACGCGCCGCCACCTCCGAACTCGACAGGCACCAACGCACCGGTGACGCCCCTGGTCCGCAGGCTCTCGAACGCGGTGACGGCGATCTCGCCCGTGCGGTCGCGTTCGTCGACCCCTGAGTGGAGTGAGTTGCCGATGTCGTGGGCAAGCTCGCGCCAGTCGGCGTCATTGACCGTGCCCATGGGAGTGGTGTCAATCGTCATGGCACTGATGCTAGGGACGGCCGCCGGCCGGGACCAGTACCAATGGTGAACTGCTCCGGAAACTGAACGGATCTGACCGCCACGCCGGCGTGGCGGACTCCGGGCACCTGTCGGTCTCCGTTGTCCGGACTCTTGACAGATCAAGGAGAATCCAGGAGCATCCTGCACGATCGGTCGATCGCTTCAGACCGGTATCCCGACAGCGAGGGACCGCAACATGGCAGTTTCGAAGGAACCCGACCCCGTTGCTCCCGACAGGGCCGGGGACGTGGTGGCTCCGGGTACTCGCAGCGGGCATGCCGACACCGAGGACGTGCCGGCCGACGCCGGCGGCGTGCTCGCCGACGCCGGTGGCCGCGATGTCGATCTGGTCCTCCAAGGGCTCGACACCACCGACGTCGGGCTCAGCTCGGCAGAGGCAGCGGTACGGCAAGGGCGATTCGGGCCGAACGTGCTCGCATTCCATCGCGTGACCGCGTTCGAGGTGCTGAGCCGTCAGTTCCACAACCCGCTCCTGATCCTGCTGTTGAGCGCAGCCGCGATCTCCGCGGCAACCGGCGACACGACCGACGGCGGCATCATCGCGGCGATCGTGGTGCTCAGCGTCGGCCTCGGGTTCATCAACGAGTACCGCTCCGAGGCAGCGGTCGCCGCGCTCCACGCCAACATCCGCCACGAGGCGCTCGTCTGGCGGGACGGCGATCCCAAGAGGATCGATGTCGCCGAGCTCGTCCCCGGTGACATCGTCGCCCTGACGGTCGGTGACCTGATTCCCGCCGATCTGCGACTCATCGAGGCGAACCAACTCGAATGCGACGAAGCGATCCTGACCGGCGAGTCGGTTCCGTCATCGAAGACCACAGCGCCGGGAACGACCGATTCAGCCGTGGATCTTCCGTCGTGCGCCTTCATGGGCACGATCGTGCATCAAGGCTCGGGGCGGGCAGTCGTGGTCGCCATCGGATCGTCCACGGTCTTCGGCCGGATCGCGGTCGGACTTGGCGAGCGTCACGCCGAGACGGCATTCCAGACCGGGCTGCGTGGTTTCTCCAAGCTTTTGGTGCGGGTCGCGGCCGTGCTCACGATCTCGATCTTCGTCATCAACGTCGCCTTCTCACGACCGCTGCTCGATGCGTTGTTGTTCTCCTTGGCCATCGCCATCGGCATCACGCCCCAGTTGCTCCCGGCCATCGTGAGCGTCAGCCTCTCCAGCGGCTCTCGACAGCTCGCCCGGCGCCGGGTGCTCGTCAAGCGGCTGGTCACGATCGAGGACCTCGGCAACATCGAGGTGCTCTTCACCGACAAGACAGGCACCCTCACCGAGGGCTCCATCACCTTCGACCGATCACTCGATGCGGGTGGCAACGCGAGCAGGGAACCGTTCCAGTTGGGACTCGTCTGCAACGAGGCGACGGTCACGGCGACGGGGCCCGTGGGCGGCAACGCTCTCGACCTGGCGCTGTGGTCGGCCCCCGACGCCTCGGCGAGCGTTGCCGGCGCCGAGGTGCCCTCGGCATTCCGACGTCTCGGGCTGGTCCCGTTCGATCACGAGCGACTGGTCTGCTCGGTGCTCGTGGACACGCCCGACGGCCGACGCCTTGTGGTGTCGAAAGGCGCTCCCGAGGCGATCCTCGATCGATGCGTCGACATCCCTGTTGCTGCGCAGGGCACCCTCGACGGACTGTTCGGCGACGGGGCTCGTGTTGTCGCCGTGGCCACCCGCAACTCGCCCGGGCTCACCGAGGTGAGCGCGGCAGACGAACGGGATCTGCAACTCGTCGGTTTCCTGACCTTCGTCGATCGCCCGAAGCCCGACGCCGGCGCCTCGATCGCTCGCCTCAATGAGGTCGGCATCACGGTCAAGATCATCACCGGCGACAACGGCGCCGTCGCCGACAAGGTCTGTCGCGACATCGGACTGGAGGTCACCGGTGTGATCACCGGCGTCGAGCTCGACAGGCTCGACGACGATCAGCTCGCCGCGGCGATCCCGGTCACGACGGTGTTCGCCAGGGTCAGCCCCGACCAGAAGTCCCGCATCGTCAAGATCGCGCGACGCACCGGCGTCGACGTCGCCTACATGGGCGACGGGGTCAACGACGCCGTTGCCCTGCATGCCGCCGATGTCGGCATCTCCGTCGAGTCCGCCACCGACATCGCCAAGGACGCTGCCGACATCGTGCTGCTCGACAAGGACCTCGGCGTGCTCGCCGATGGCGTCGTCGAGGGGCGGCGGATCTTCGCCAACACCCTCAAGTACGTGCTCATGGCGACATCGTCGAACTTCGGGAACATGTTCAGCGCCGCGGGCGCATCGCTGTTCCTGACCTTCCTCCCCATGCTTCCTTCCCAGATACTCCTGAACGGCCTTTTGTACGACGTCGGCCAACTCGCGATCCCCACCGACCACGTCGACCCCGAGGTCCTGGCGCGCCCCGCGGCGTGGGACATCGCCTTCGTGCGTCGCTTCATGGCCGTGTTCGGCCCCATCAGCTCGCTGTTCGACTTCGCGACCTTCTTCGTGATGCTCGCCATCCTCCACGCGACCCACGACGAGTTCCGAAGCGGCTGGTTCATCGAATCGCTCGCAACCCAAACTCTCGTGGTCTTCCTGATCCGCACCCGTCGCGTCCCGTTCTTCGGCAGTCGACCCAGCCTGGCCATGATCGTCACCCCCGTCGCCTGCGCGACGATCGGTGCCCTGCTTCCCTTCTCCCCTCTCGCCGGCCCGCTCGGCTTCACGACCCTGCCGCTCAGCTTCTTCCTCATCCTCCTCGGCATGATCAGCGTCTACCTCGTCCTCGTCGAGATCGCGAAGACCAGGTTCTATGCCATCCACCTACACCCTCGGCGAGCCGTGCTCACCCACGAGGAGCGACACGAACGACACCAACGCCGGCGAGCAGCCCGCTTCACCTACCACACATTTGGGGCCACACCACCCCTTGCGCCGCATGCACGGGCCGGGCGCGACCCCGGGGACAGCAACTCCGGCGGCTCGGTGGGCGCCTGAGCACCTGGTTCAAACGGGTCAGGCGTTGTCGGCGTGGAGGCGCTCTGCCACCTCGCGGGCGGAGGGCATCGCGGCAATCTCGTCACTCCCACGCTGTGCCGCCACCCGGAAGGCAGGGTCGGACAACAGGCGATCCACCGATTCACGCACCTTGTCGACGGAGACATCGCCCGGTCCGAGGCTGAGACCGACCCCTGATCGGGTACACGCGGCAGCATTGAGAAATTGGTCGGCGGCCTGTGGAAGACACAGCTGGGGAAGGCCGGCAGCGAGGGCCGCCAGGAAGGTGCCCGATCCGGCATGGGACACGACCGCCGCGCAATGGGCCAGGAGCCGGTCCTGGGGGATGTAGCGAGCGACATGAACGTTGTCCGGTTGTGACCCGAGCCCCGCCGGGTCACCCTGAGGTCCAACGGTCACGACCACACGCGTGGGAAGCTCACGGACTGCTTCGAGCACTGTCGCCAAGACGTCGTCGTTCGTGAAGACCGTTCCGAACGTGATGTACACGAGCGGTGTTCCGGAAGGCTCGGTGACCCAGTCGGGCAGCTCCTCGTCACCGCTGGTGGCAAACGAGCCCGGGCTCAGGAGTTGGGTCGCTGAGACGTGCGGCCGATCCGCCGACTGCATGCTCGGGGGGTAGATGTCGAGGTAGAGGTGATCGTAGAGGCCCCCGTGAGCTCGGGGAGCCAGACCGTTGTCGCTCCACAGGTGGCCAACCTCGACCCCTGCTGCCGTGACACGCGCTGCGGGCAGGAGCGCTCCGAAGGCATGGGAGAGGTTCGGGACATTGAGGCCGGCTGCCACGATCGGACCGGCGAGCTCCGCTGCGTCGTTCACGACCAGATCGGGCGACCACTCGCCCGCAAGCGGCAGGAGATCGGCCAACATCGGCCCTGCGAGCACGCCGCCGAACAGTCTCGGAAACATGAAATCGGGCCACTCCGGCCGGGGAAGATCGTGCAGTTCCGGGAACCGCCGATTGAAGATCGCCATCCCCTCCTGTTGTGCCAGGCCTGCGGGAGCCGCTCGAAAGCCGTGCCGCTCGAGGCGGGATGCCGGCTCGGCGCCCGTCGCCCACAACACCTCGTCTCCGATGTCGAGGAACGCTCGGGCGAGAGGCGCCATCGGGTGGATGTGCCCCCAACCGGATGTCGCCGTGAAGAGAACCCGCATCCGCTGATGATGGCACACATCGGCATCGGTGCTGTCCCGGGCCACCGGTCGATGATGCGCTCCCCGACGGAGCGCCCG
>JACOTK010000045.1 GCA_016178435.1 Actinomycetota bacterium | reverse complement strand
CGTTCGGAATCTTCCCAGTGATCCTGGTGAGCAACTCGTCGTCAAGGGCCATGCATGAAGCTTAGGAGCGAATGACAGGGGAAGGAACGGCGCCGGGATCGTCGCGTGATCGGAACCGTTACGCGCCGAGCTCGGCGAGAGCGGGGGCGATGCGCTCCCTTACTCCGGTCGTGTAGGCGATGGGATCGCCGGCGGGCATGACCTCGACCGTGGTGACCCCGAGGGCCGCGTAGTCGGCCATGTCAGCGAGAAATCGGTCGGGGTCGTCGAGCGGGTTGGCCATGGCGAGGATGGTCCGGTCGATCTCGGCGGGGTCACGGCCCTCGGCGTCACAGTGCTCGTCCAGCACCTGCAGCTTGTGGGCCACCTCGAGGGGGGAGGATGCGAACAGGTTGCAGGCATCGGCGTAGCGGGCCACCAATCGCAGCGTCTTGCGTTCGCCTCCGCCGCCGATGAGCACCCGCGGCCGGGGCGTGGAGATGGGCGCCGGGGAGCAGACGGTCTCGGCGAGCCGGTAGTGCCGACCCTCGAAGGGTCCGTTGTTGTCGCTCCACATCTGCAGGCAGATCTCCAGCGTCTCCTCGAGCCGTTCGAATCGCTCCGCGAGCGGGGGGAAGGGCACGCCGAGGGCGAGGTGTTCGCGCTCGTACCAGGCGGCGCCGATGCCCAGCTGCGCTCGTCCTCCGGAGAGCACGTCGAGGGTCGTGACGATCTTGGCGAGCAGCCCCGGGTGCCGGTAGGTCACACCCGTCACCAGGAGCCCGAGTCGCATGTGCCGTGTCCGGGCGGCGAGGAAGCCGAGCGTGGTGTAGCCCTCGAGCATGGGGTCGGTGGCCGATGCCATCATCTCCATCTGGAACCAGTGGTCCATGACGGTGAACGTCGTCGCTCCTCCCTCCTCGGCAATGCGCGCGGTTTCGGCCAGGTTCGAGGCGAGCGTCGCCGGCGCGCCGGGAAGGTTGAAGTTCACGAAGTGGATGCCCAGTTGCATGACGACCCCTTTCGGGTGGACCCCGGTCCCGACGCCGGCCGGCCCTCCACGGTTGCATGGTCCGGACCGTTTTGTCCACAGGGTCCGGCCGGCCGGCGACGTGAGAACGATGTTGTGTATGCTTACAAAAGTTCCCGGACAAGCTACTTCCGGCTGTGGAGGAGGGCGTCCGCGTCGTGCCTTTCCCGGTTCGACGCCCATCCAAGGGGGAGACAGCCGTGACATTCGGAGGTAGGCAACGATGAGCACCGACACGATCGACCACGAGGCACTGCGCGAGAAGTACCTGGCGGAGCGCGACAAGCGCTTGCGCGACGAGGGCAACGCGCAGTACATGGAGCCGACGGGTCGCTTCGAGCACTTCCTCGAGGACCCCTACGCGGAGCGCGTCGAACGTGAGCCGCTCTTCGATGAGGTGACGGTCGCGATCATCGGCGGCGGCTTCGCCGGTCTGGCCACGGGGGCCCGCCTGAAGGAGGCCGGTGTCGACGACGTTCGGATCATCGAAGGTGGCGGTGACGTCGGCGGTGTCTGGTACTGGAACCGCTACCCGGGCGCCATGTGCGACACGGCCGCGATGGTCTACCTGCCGCTGCTGGAGGAGACGGGGCACATGCCCTCCATGAAGTACGTGTTCGGCCCCGAGATCTTCGGGCACGCCAAGCGGATCGCCACGCAGTACGGGCTTTACGACAACGCGCTGTTCTCGACCCAGGTCGAGAGTCTCGAGTGGGAGGAATCGTCGTCTCGCTGGGTCATCCGCACCAACCGCGGCGACGAGATTCGGGCAAGGTTCATCACCCAGGGGACCGGGCCACTGCAACGCATCAAGCTTCCAGGCATCCCCGGTATCGACACCTTCGCCGGGCACACCTTCCACACGGCCCGGTGGGACTACGACTACACGGGCGGCGACCCGAGCGGCGCTCCCCTCGAGAAGCTGGCCGACAAGCGGGTGGGGATCATCGGCACCGGAGCCACGGCTGTGCAGTGCATTCCCGCGCTGGCCGCCTCGGCCGGGGAGTTCTACGTGTTCCAGCGCACGCCGTCTTCGATCGACGTGCGCGGCAACCACCCGATCGACCCCGAGGCGTTCGCCGCGCTCGATCCCGGTTGGCAGCAGAAGTGGTACACCAACTTCGCGACCCTCCAGACCGGCGGCTTCACCGACGAGGACTTGGTGATGGACGGCTGGACCGATCTCGCGAAGCGGATCCGGGATCGGGTGTTCACCAAGATGTCCGAGGGAGGCGAGATCAGCGCCGAGGCGATCCAGCGCGCCTTCCTCGACAGCGATGACGAGAAGATGGAGGAGATTCGCTCACGCGTCGAAGCGATCGTCGAGGACCCGGCCACGGCCGAGCGCCTCAAGCCCTGGTATCGCCAGCTCTGCAAGCGGCCGTGCTTCCACGACGAGTACCTGCAGTCCTACAACCGGCCGAACGTCACGCTCGTGGACACCAACGGCTTGGGGGTCGAGCGCATCGACGAGACCGGGGTGTGGGTGAACGGAGTCCACTACGAGCTCGACTGCCTGATCTTCGCGACCGGTTTCGAGGTCGGGACCGAGTACTCCCGCCGGGCGGGTTTCGAGACGGTCGGCCGTGACGGCGCCACGCTCACGAAGCACTGGGCCGACGGGATGTCGACCCTGCACGGTATGCACATGCACGATTTCCCCAATGCCTTCATCGTGGGTTTCTCCCAGGGCGGGAACCTCGTGTCGAACATCACCCACAATTACGTCGAGGCAGGCAAAACGGTTGCCACGATCATTGCCCACGCGCTCGAGGTCGGAGCAGACGAGGTCGAGGTGACCGAGGAGGCCGAGAAGGACTGGGTGGACATGTGCAATGGCAGCGGGGGCGGCGGGATCCTCGGCAGCGTCTTCGGGAACCTCCTCGTCGAGTGCACCCCCGGCTACTACAACAACGAGGGCAGGCCTCAGGACGGGAGCGGATTCGTCGTCGGCGGTCACCCCGGCGGACCGGTGGGCTTCTTCTCCTACATCGACGAATGGCGCCGTTCCGGCGAGTTCAAGGGCCTCGAGTTCCGTGCGAACGGTGAACCCCTGGGCTGAGGTCGGCCACGACCCATCCGTCGGTGGCGATGATCCCTCACCGGTAGAACTCGACCAGGAATGAGCTGTCCGATCCGGGTTCGACATGGTGGGGGACTTCAGGTTCGATGACCTGCTCATCGCCCTCGCTCAGGAGGCGTGACTCGCCGGAGGCCTCCTGGACGAAGGTCACCGTTCCGCTGATCACTCGGATCAGACCCCAAACGCCGGGGGCGGAGCGGTGGGCGTGCAGCAGCCCGGGGGGCACGGTTTCGACCGTGAACACCGGTGTGGTGCGGACGATGGCCACTTCGTCGGGCAGCCTCATCGCCTCGAGCACATCATGAGTTGGTCGCCATGAGTTGGTCGGTGTCGCCGGTCTTGACATACCACTCCCACTTGGCGCCGTCGGGGTCGCTCACCCAGGTCTCAACCTTGGTGGCATAGCAGCAGATCGTGTCGTCGATGCCGGTGGTCTCGATGCCGTTGCACGAGAGGCGGGCCTCGGCGGCCTCGACCTCCGCGGCGCTCTCGGTCTCGACGCCGAGATGGTTGAGGGAGGCGCCCTCGGGGCCCTCGAACAACACCAGCTTCAGGGGTGGATCGGCAATGGCGAAGTTGGCGTACCCGGGCTTGCGCTTGGCGGGCTCGGTGGCGAAGAGCTTCGAGTAGAACTCGACGGCTTTGTCGATGTCGGTGACGTTGAGGGCGAGCTGGACACGTGACATGAGATCCTCCGAGGGTGAACATATCGATATCGATCGATGGGTTCAATCCTAGCAATTGATCGACCGATGTCAATATGTTGCCGACGGGAATCGGTGTTCACTTGGGTTGCCCGGACGGATCGGAGAGCGTAGGCATCATGATGGCGATCGAGGATGTCGGGATCGTCAGTCTCACCGGTGTGGAGGCGGCATCTCGTCTGGCCTCGGACGGTCCCAACGAGCTGCCCACCGCGAAGAAGCGCACCCTTGCGCGCCAGACGTGGGACGTCGTCAGTCAGCCGATGTTGTTTCTGCTGCTGGGGGCCGGCCTGGTCTACTTCCTCCTGGCCGAGGTTCTCGACGGCATCATCCTGATGTCGTTCGTCGTCGTGGTGATCGGCATCTCGATCTACCAGGAGCACAGGACCGAGAACGCGCTTGTTGCACTGCGGGACCTGTCCGCCCCTCGGGCGCTCGTGATACGCGACGGCAATCAGGTCCGCGTGCCCGGTCGTGAGGTGGTGCGAGGTGACGTCGTGTTGCTGGTAGAGGGCGATCGCGTGCCGGCTGACGCCGTCCTCGTCGAATGCGTGAACCTGTCGGTCGACGAGTCGACCCTGACCGGCGAATCGGTGTCGGTCCGCAAGGCCTCGGCGGGAAAGGATGTCCTCGACACGGCGATGGGCCGACCGGGCGGCGACGCGACGCCGTGGGTGTTCTCCGGAACCCTCGTCGTCAAAGGTCGGGCGATCGCCGTGGTACGAAACACCGGCCTCGGCACCGAGCTCGGTCGCATCGGCACCGCCTTGCGTACGATCGAGACCGAGCACACGCCCCTCCAGCGCGAGATCAACCGGCTCGTTGCTGTCCTGGCCACGGTCGGGATGGGCGCGGCGCTGGCTGTGGTGGTGCTCTACGGCCTGACCCGCCACCACTGGATCGAGGCGACGCTCTCGGGGATCGGCACGGCGATGGCGATGCTTCCCGAGGAGTTCCCGGTCGTGCTGACCGTCTTCATGGCCCTCGGTGCATGGCGCATGTCGCAACGTCACGTGCTGACCCGACGGTCGGCGGTTATCGAGACTCTGGGATCGGCGACGGTGATCGGTGTCGACAAGACCGGGACCCTGACGATGAACACCTTGACCGTGCGCGAGCTGCGGGTGGATGGGGCCCGGCTCCTGCTTGACGGGCTACCGCTTCCGGAGCGCTTCCATGAGCTCGTCGAGTTCGCCGTGCTTGCCTCACCGGTCGATCCGTTCGACCCGATGGACCGGGCGTTCCGGGATCTCGGCGACGCCTACCTCGGCGGCACCGATCACCTGCACACCAACTGGGATCTGGTGCGGGAATACCCGCTGTCCGAGTACCTGCTCGCCCTGTCCCATGTGTGGCGGTCCCCCGACCTGGCGCACTACGTGATCGCGGCGAAGGGCGCACCCGAGGCGATCGCCGACCTCTGTCATCTCGACGCCGACCGGATGGTCGCGCTCACCGAGCAGGTCGAGGAGGCGACTGTCGGCGGGCTTCGGGTTCTGGCGGTGGCGAGAGCCCGCTTCGGCGCCACGCACTCGCTGCCGACCGAGCAACATGAGTTCGAGTTCGAGTACCTCGGCCTCATCGGGTTGCAGGACCCGCTCCGCCCCGGGGTTGCCGACGCCGTGGCGGAGTGCGCCGGCGCCGGTGTTCGGGTCGTGATGATCACCGGTGACTATCCCGGCACTGCGATGGCTATCGCTCGCGAGGTCGGGCTCGATACCCGAGGGGGCTGCATCACCGGCTCCGAGCTCGACAACATGGCCGAGGACGAGCTTGCACGCCGGGTCCGTTCGGTTGGTGTCTTCGCCCGGATGGTTCCCGAGCAGAAGCTGCAGTTGATCCGTGCGCTGCGGGCCAACGGCGAGGTCGTCGGCATGACGGGCGACGGGGTCAACGACGCTCCTGCGCTTCGAGCGGCCGACATCGGCATCGCGATGGGCGGACGTGGCACCGATGTCGCGCGCGAGGCAGCTGCCCTGGTGATCACCGACGACGACTTCGCCTCGATCGCCGGAGGTGTCCGCCAGGGTCGCTGGATCTTCGACAACCTCCGCAAGGCGATGGCCTACATCATCGCCGTGCACGTGCCGATCTTCGGGATGTCGTTGATTCCCGTGTTCGTGTCGGATTGGCCGCTGGTGCTCATGCCGGTCCAGATCGCGTTCCTCCAGCTGATCATCGACCCTGCATGTTCGATCGTGTTCGAGTCCGAGCAGATCGACCCCAGGGTCATGCAGCGGCCTCCCCGGGGCGTCGACGAGCCGATGTTCGGTCGTGGGGTCCTTGCCCTCGCCGCGCTGCAGGGCCTCTCGGTGCTCATCGCCGTGCTCGGCGTCTACCTCTGGGCCATGGCCGACGACCGACCCGACGAGGTGGTGCGATCGCTCACGTTCGCCACCCTGGTCATCGCCAACCTTGCGCTCATCCTCGTCAACCGTTCGTGGCGGCTCTCGATCCGGAGGACCTTTCTCGAGCGTCGGAATCCAACCCTCAAGTGGATTCTCGGTCTCGCCGTCATCCTGCTCGTAGCGCTCCTGGGCGTTGGAGAGCTTCGCGAGGCCTTCGATTTCGGACCGATGAGAGCGCTCGACTGGCTCGTGGCACTTTCAGCGGGGGCGCTCGGCGTCACCTGGTTCGAGATCTGGAAGCTTCGCGTCCGAGACTGAGGGTGTCGGTTGCGAAAGGGGGGATCTGCCCGGTGCCTTCACGACGAACACCCCTCAACCTCGTCGAGCTCACGTGCCCGTGAGCGGTGGTGTGGAGAGGTCGGGAACGGTGATCGAGCCGTCCTCGCCGAGGGGAAAGCCGGGATTGTGGGCGATCTCCCAGAGGTGGCCGTCCGGGTCGGCGAAGTAGCCCGCGTAGCCCCCGTAGAAGGTTCGGGCGGCGGGTCGCGTTACCGTCGCCCCCGATACCGCGGCCGCAGCGAGGATCCGGTCGACCTCCTCCTCGGTCCGCACGTTGTGGGCAAGGGTGATCCCACTGAACGCGGCGGAGGGCGTGACATCCGAATCGGTGGAGACGATCCCCGCGTCGGCCATGAGCCGGTCGCGACTCCAGAGAACGACGGCCATGCCGCCGGCCTGGAAGAACACGGTCCCCTCGACCGTTTGACCGGCCCAGCCCAATGCCCCGTAGAAGGTTCGGGCGCGTGCGACGTCCGAGACGCCCATGGTGATGAGGCTGACCCGCTGTTCCATGCGGGGAACGTAGCACCGGCGCCCGGAACGGACCGACGTCTGCGGCGCCGGCCCTGGCGAGGGGTTGGTACACCTCTTACGAGGTGGTGGTCGAGGCAGCCCGTTCCGCATCAACGGGGCGTCGCTCGCGCAGATCGATGATCGTCGCGTCTGATCTCACGTCGTCGAGGACGGGCATGCTCGGGTGCCCCGTGGTGATCGCGAGCACCGCACCGTCGAAGGTGCCGGCTGCCCAGAGGGTGGCCCGGTGAGCGGCCTGCGTCGCTCGCAGCGCTGTTCGACGCGCGGCCCGTCGACGTTCGGCATTGGTGGGAAATCCGTCGTAGCGCAGTGCCATGTCCTGCTATTCGCACTCGATCACCGGTGGACCTCCCCCGGTCGGCGGATTGGTGGGAGCGTCACACCTCCGAGCGGTCGCCGGTTGGACAAATAGGATAGGGGGGTATAGTACAAGCAAGATGTCCACCACCGGAGACGAGGTACTCATGCCGAACACGTCCACGTATCAGGTCGAGGGCATGACCTGTTCCCATTGCGTCCATGCCGTGCAGACCGAGGTATCCGCGATCGACGGCGTCACGTCGGTCGATGTCGATCTCACCACGGGCAAGGTGACGGTCTCCTCCGACGCAGCGCTCGACATCGAGGCCGTCAGGCACGCGGTCGACGAGGCCGGCTACACCCTGGTCTCATGAGCGTCCCCGTCCGTCTCGCCGCCTTCGTGCTCCTGGCGGCGGTCACGTTCGGTGCCGGCGCGGCATTGGGAGCCGCCTTCGGACCGGAACCGTCGTCGCCCACCCGCGAGCACGTCAACCACGTCGAAACGCCGAAGACCATTCCCGGCGATCCTTCGGAGACATCGGGAGGGGAGCATCCATGAGCACCACGATCGGTCCATCCGCCACGCATCCCGAGCGGCAGATCGACCTCCCGATCGAGGGCATGACCTGCACGTCATGCGCAGCGCGCATCGAGCGACGCCTCAACAAGCTCGAAGGTGTCACGGCAACGGTGAACTACGCAACCGAGACTGCCCGGGTCTCCTTTCCCGAAGGCCTCGACACCGCCGCCCTCGTCGCCGAGGTTGAGGCAGCGGGGTACTCGGCTCGACTGCCGGCCACTGCCCATGTTCACGACGGAGCCACAGCCATCGACCAGGGTCCCGACCCGACGAGAGCGCTTCAAGACCGGCTCACCGCCTCGGCGGCGCTCACGCTTCCGGTGCTGCTCATGTCCATGGTGCCCGCCCTGCAGTTCGACAACTGGCAGTGGCTCTCCTTGACGCTTGCCGCACCGGTGGTGGTCTGGGGCGCATGGCCCTTCCACAAGGCTGCCTGGACCAACCTGCGTCACGGCACGGCGACGATGGACACCCTGATCTCGGTGGGGACGATCGCCGCTCTCGGCTGGT
>JACOTK010000044.1 GCA_016178435.1 Actinomycetota bacterium | reverse complement strand
GCAACGTCCTCGACGGTGGTCTTCATGACGCCGTAGCGCTCGAAGCACGCCTCGGCCGCATCGATCAGACGTTCCCTGGACTGATCGCTGTCGGTCGGCGCCTCGGCACCCCATCGCAATTTTGGCACGGCGGAACTCTACCTGTTTGCCGAGGTCGCCCTTCGGATGGGTGCCTCCCGACAGTAGTTGACCTCGTCGGAGCCGGGGCATACTGTGCGAGCAAGAGATTGCACTTGTTAGCTGATGACTAATTGTGACCAAATGGCACAAAACGATGGCATCGGCACGAAGGGGGTCCACAGTCATGACCGATCAAGTCAGCTTCACGGCAGACGAGTTGCTTGCCAGTCACGTGTATGAGGAGCCCTTGGTGGTTCCTTTGTTGGGCGACGAGCTCTTCCACGGCGGCTTCGACGCCTCCGGCGAGTACGTGTCGCCTCGTACCCTGAATCGTTGGCCTGCGATCAAGGCATGGAGGGCGAAGCACGAGGCGGAGACGGGAATGCCGTTGATTGCGTGTCCCCCGGACTTCTTTGCCGATTTCTATCCGAACGTGCAGCAGGCACAGTACCTGCTGTCCGAGGGGCTTCGTGATCCGCTGGTGCAGCTCATCACCCACATCGGCACCATCGAGGGCTTCGGCGCGATCATCCGCCACGTGCAGACCGATGATCTCCAACGCCACTTCGCCGACTCCATCGAGGGAACCGCGACGGCCCATCTCGGACTTGGCCTGTACGAGGCGCATGCCCGTGACGAGGCCGGCTACGAGGTGGAGGGCGGACACCAGCAGATGTGGTACGGCGTTCGTGACCTCGCCTTCGAGAACCCCGAGGTCGGTGACCCTCTTGCGCTCGTGATGAAGGCATTCGGTTCCGGGAACGACTCGGCCGGTCAGGCGATGCAGTCCATGGCCAAGTCGATGGGTGGGGGCGACCGGGTCGTTCCGACGATCGACGAGCACATGGAGACCGTGATCCTGCGGATGACCGGTCTCCTGTTGATCGAGCTCCTGGCGGCGAACACGTTCAAATGGGCCGAGGAAGTGGTGAGCGATGATCGCTATTGCGCCAACTCCGCCGAGGCGGCGCGCCTGGTCGACTACATCCGTCGTGACGAGGCGCCACACGTGGGCTACCTCGAGGTGACGTTGACCGAGATGCGGGCCCGCACCTTTGTGGGCGAGGGCGGCGTCAGGACGCCCGGCACCAAGGTCATCGACGACTGCTGGAACTATTCGTTGCTGCAGATGTTCGGCATGGGGGGAAAGCGCAGCGCCAATCGCGACATGTTCGTCGGGCGGGTCGAAGAGCTGCTGGAGGGTAAGCCGAGGCGGGTCGACATCCTTGCCAACTTCCACGACCTCGCGACGCCGGACCCTGTCATCGAAGAGGCTGCACCATCCCGGATGGCTGCCGCAGCGCCCTCATACTGAGAACGATCGGACCGCACCCGGACGAATCATCTGTCGCGGTGAACGCTCCGGATGGGTGAACGCTCCGGATGGGTGAGAATCCGGATGGGTGATTCGCCCGGTGCCGAGGGAGGGGAACGGGTCCGGTCAAGCCCTCAGTGATCGGAGGGTTTGACCGCCGTCACCAAGCCGTAGAACCAGAGCTTTCGCCGGAGGCTTCGCCATTGGTCGATCGCTCCGACGACGTTGCCGTGTTGCACCGAGCTGCGGAAACGAAGTGCCTTGAGTACTCGGGCGATGGGGTAGAGAGCCATGCTGACTCGATACAGGCGGCGCAGCGAGGGTGCGACGCCGTGGGTCAGATCCCTCACCTCGACGTCGACGAATCCCGCCGCTTCGAGGGCGGCCACGAGTTCGTCCCGCGTCTCGATGTCGGGGATCGCCCAGCCGCTCAGCCAGCGATGGATGAGGCGCTCGTCATTCGGGGGCAGGGGACGCGAGAAGCGGAGATACTCGGCGATCACCAGGCGTCCACCGGGTCGGAGCACCCGGGCGGTCTCCTTGGCGAAGAGCGTCTTGTCGTGGGAGTGGCACAGGCTCTCCTGAGCCCAGACGACATCGAAGCTTGCGTCATCGAACCCCGTGGCGTGGTAGTCGTCCCTGCGGAAGGTCGCACGGTCGCCGAGTCGGCGCTCGGTTGCGTAGCGGTTGGCACGTTCGACCTGGCCCTGGACGGGCGTGATGCCGACGACTTCGGCGTCCAAAGTCTCGGCGAGCCACATGGACGTGCCGCCGACGCCACAACCTGCATCGAGAACGCGGTCCCCGCGACGCACATCAACCGCATCGGCCATGAGCCGGTTCATGGCGACAAGCGATTCGCCGTGGTTCTTTGCCCCGTCATCCCAGTAGCCGAAGTGGATGGCCCGGTTGTCGGTGTTCAGCCAGAGCGCTCGGTAGTCAAACCAGGTTTCGTCGTAGTAGGCGACGATGTCGCTCATGCCCGGGCGATCGTCGGATGGGCCGGTCACTCCGGCTTCTCGATATGGCGGCCATCGGCGTCATCCCGTCGCAGGACATCGGCGACGTCCAGCACCGTGGCCTCGATGATCCCGGCAGGACGCGGTCGGGGGGCCCGACGGCTGTCGGTTTCGCGCGTCGAACGATCGGCGTCGATGGGCCGCCGATCGGCACCCGGACGCCCCCCGGTCGATCGCCCCCCGATCGACCGTGCCCCGGTTCGAGCCAAATCCGGGTCCTCGGTCGACGAGTCCTCGGCGCCAGTGGGGTTCATCACGCGAGATGCCATCTTGCGGACGGCCTGGAGCCGTTCCCTCGTCAGCTCCTCGTCGAGATTGTCGACCGCGATACATGCCCGAAGTGCCGACTCCTCCGGCTCCAATGATTCCAGGCGCGCATCTCGAGGAAGTTTGGGCAACGGCAGCGCCACGCGACCCAATCGTGAGCCCGATGCCTCCATCCCCAGCACATTGATCCGCCTGGGAACCAGGCGCAGGGTGCGATCCTCGATTTGCACATCCATGTCGGCTTCGCTCAATCGCAGGCCTGCGATGCCGGTGCGGGCGACCACCCGACCGGGACGCAAGCGCAGTCGAACGGGCAACCCGACACGCTTCGACCAGGAGTCCAGTGCCTTCTGGTCCAGGTGAACACGGGCCTCGACGTGCGCCACCCGCAGCCGTGGTGGCCAACTCGGCACGAGTGCGAGACCGCTGACACGGATGTCGACCTCCTCGAGCAACAATCCACCGGCGCGAGCGCCACGAATGAGGATGCGGGCACGTGAAAGTCGGCCGAGGAGCAGGCGAGGGCTGATTGCAAACCTGATCTGCACCGGCAGACCGATCAGACGTGTGGCGAGCTTGTCCAGAAGCGCGAACATGTCAGGATTCCCCGGCCGGCGACGGATTGAGGCGAGCGTTCAACTCCGGCAGCTTCTGGAGCAACGGCATCAATGCCATCATCATCGAGATGTCGGGTGAAAGCGTCGCAAAGAGATTGCGCAGCATGAAGACATTTCGCACGAACAGCACCTCTTCGAGCGGCGGGCGAATCTTGTGGCGCAACAGGACGGTCATGGCCTCACGCAGGCCGCCCACCATGGATTCCTCGCCCCCCATCATCATCGCAGCAGGCTGCAGCGCCTCGGTGGCGGCGAGATCGGCAACCAATGCGGCGATGTCGGTGTCGTCGGGGACCGCGCCGGCAAGACGCATCGACTCCACCTGGTTGGCGAAGTCCCCGGAGAGCACCGAGGTCAGGTAGAGCAGGGCGGCGCGTCGGGTCTCGAGGTCGAAGTGGCCCATGGCGCCGCATCCCACGATGCCCAGGTTGCCGTTGTCGAGCACCATCAGGTGCTCGGGAGCCATGTCGATGTGGAACCCACCGCGTTCGAGGCCGGCCTCGATGGTGACGGCGACGAGCGCCGCAACCGTCTTGTCGACGTCGAGCGTATGAGCGGCCTCACTGAAGGGCCGACCGTCGAGACGCTCGAACACCGCAGCGCGTCGAGTGGCCAGGCCCGGAATCGGCCTTGCCACCTCAACACCCGAGAGGCCGAGCTCCTCGATGGTCATGCCGAGCTCCGCGGTGTTGAGCGCCTCGTTCCGAAGGTCGGACTCCTCGAGCAGCTGACGCGTCGCCATCTCGACGAAACCGATGGGATGAGGCTCCCGGAGGGCCGGGATGAGCTGTTCGAGCGGGTAGACCATGGTGGCGCTCACCCGGGCATCGGCGTGAAGGTCGCGTTCGACGCCTGGACGCCGCACGCGCACCATCACCCGCCGACCGTCGGCGAGCTCGGCGCCGTGCAGCTGCGTGATGGCGGTGTAGGTCAGGGGTAGCGGGTCGACCCGGCCGACCTGATCTCCAAAGGAGCGCCGCACGATGTCGCGCACCGTCAGGGCGGGCATGGGATCGATCGTGATGGGTCGCCGGCGGATCTCCTCGACGATCACACCCGGCGCCATCCCTTCACTCTGGGCGATGATTCGAGCGATCTCCACGGCCGATGGCCCAAGCATGGCGAGCTGGTCGCGCATCCATTCGGCAGCACTGTTCTTCAGCCACTCTCCCGGCTCGTTCCACTTCTGCTCGGAGAGGTCGTTCGGCAGCGTGCGCACGACCCAGCGCAGGCGAGCGAGGTTCAGCGCGCCGACATGGCGGGCCGTGCGCAACGGGGGCACGGGCCCGGGGCGAGCGAGGCGCAACGCATGACTGACGAGGCTTGCGCGCTCGACGGCGAGGTCGTGCTCGAGCTCGGCGATCGAGGTGTCAAGGCCCGCAAGCGCGGACACCCAGGTCGAACGCAGGGCGCGCTCGGCGAGTGTCGAGGAATCGGCGGCGGTTGTCACGACAAACCTCCATTCTGGTTGGCCTTGACACGGGCACGCGATCGTTCGCGGGGAACCGTGCCGGCGGCGTAGGTGACGAAGACCAGGTCGTCGGACTCTATTCGTCGGAGGTCCTCGGCGCGACGGAGACTGATGTCAACGCTCGGAGGATCCGTGGTGAGAACGAAGTCGACGATCTCATAGCCGTTTGCGAGGAAGGTTCGCAGGTCGCGTGAGAGTGGATGGTCCCGGGCGAGTCCCGGGCTGGCGAGGGCCCTGCCGATCGCCCGCAAGGGTGCGAGCGCGCTTGCCGGCGATGGCAACAGCTCGGCAATGGATTTTCCGGTGAGATTCACCGCTCCTCCTCAGATGATGCGTCCGGCGTGGCGCCGGAATCGGCCTCCTCGGGCGCATGGGCGCCGGCGAGGAGGTACTGCAGGATGCGTCGGTCGCCGAGGATTTGGTAATCGGGGGCCAACTCCTTGCTGTAGCGCTCGAAGTAGAGCAACTGCTTGACGACCAGCACCATCTCGCGTGGCAGTCGTACGTGGTGACGTGTCGCGACGCGAAGAACCTGGCTGAAGATCTCGGCGTAGCTGATCTGTCCGAGCGGTTTGTCGAGCAATGGCTCGACGAGGTCACGAACGTCGTCGGCAGCCGCCGCGATGTCTACCGGTGTCGTCGTGGCCCCGAGGGAGAACATGGCTTGCACGGCCTGGGTGTAGTTGCGGTCGACAAGCACCGCCGGGAGCGCCGTCAGCAGTGCCGCACGAGGCTGCTCCTCGAGTCGTCCCATGATCCCGAAGTCGAGGTAGACCACCTTGCTGTCGGGGGTGATGAAGAGGTTGCCGGCGTGAACGTCGCCATGGAAGAAGCCGTGGATGAGTGCCGCCTCCATCCATGAACGGATGCCGAGCTGGAGCAACTCCTCGAGGTCGTGGTCATCGGCGACGAGGCGTTCCGCGTTGTCCACCGAGATGCCCTCGATGAAGTTCATCACCATGACGCGCTTTGCCACCATGCCTTCGACGGGCAATGGCACCACGATCCGGTCGTTCTCTCCGAAGGAGCGTAGATTGGCCTCGAACTCCACGGCGGAGGCTGCCTCGT
Source organism: Actinomycetota bacterium (assembly GCA_016178435.1). Lineage (GTDB taxonomy): Bacteria > Actinomycetota > Acidimicrobiia > Acidimicrobiales > CADCSY01 > JACOTK01. The sequence goes on along the minus strand of JACOTK010000044.1, from coordinate 398 downwards.
TGTGGAAGTCCAGCTCGGAACGCAGGGCGATACCGAAGTCCTCCACGATGGCGACGGGATTGGCCAACTCACCGATCGTGCCCGAGCGCTCGATGATGCCTGCAAGGTAGCGCATCAGGCGGAGATCGCGCTCGACCCGCCCGGAGAGGTTCGGCCTGCGAATCTTCACTGCCACATGGGTGCCGTCGTGCAGCCACGCCTCGTGCACCTGAGCGATCGAGGCGGCAGCGATGGGCTCGTCGCCGAAGGAGGTGAAGAGCTCCTCGACGGGCTTGCCCAACTCCTTGCGGATGATTGCCTTGACCTTGTGGGTTGGTTCCGGCGGCACGCGGTCGAGGAGGCGTCGAAACTCCTGGGAGAAGACGTCCGGAAAGAGGCCGGGGCTCGATGCGATCAGT
>JACOTK010000043.1 GCA_016178435.1 Actinomycetota bacterium | reverse complement strand
GTGCAACAGGCCGGGCAGGATCAGGCAGGAGGGGTTGCGAATCGGCAGTCCCAGGGCTCCCCAGGCGAGCCTCCTCGAGATCGCTCTGCTCGGGTAACACCGACCTTCCAGGCGATAGGTGACCGAGGACATCACGGGCGGCGCCGTCCCTCCAGGCGTTGGGGACTCCAGGGTGATGGTCTCGGGCAGATCGTGGGTCGGGTGCAGGAAGGCCCCGCCTCCCCCGGCGGTCACCTTGTGGCTGCCGTCGTCACCCACGTAGTGGGCATAGTGATGGGAGTCACCGGTCAGCATCAGCAGCACCCGGGCGCCGAACGGCTCGATGAGCTTGCGCACGAGGTAGTCGAGCGCGGCGTAGGCGCCCGGATCGCCCGCCGCATCCACCCATGCCGGCTCGGCCACGCACAGGATGACCTTTGCGTCCGGGCCCATCAACTCCCTGGCAATCTCCTCGAAGTACTCCTTCTGGGGTTCGTCGAGATCCGCCCCCTTCTGCAGGTCAATCGCCCACAGCCACCAATCGTGAGGCAGTTTCACGGCCGTGTAGCTGCGCCGCTGGACGCTGCGCCAGGCCCCGATCCAGCGTTCCTGGGCGAAGGCGCGGACAAAGGCCGTCAGCCCGTCGTACCAGTCGTGGTTGCCGGGGATCGCCACCAGGCTGGGGGCCTCGTTTTCGTCATCGACCAGCGGAAACGCTGCTCGAAAGGGACCCGTGAAGCGATCCTCGTAGGCCGACGGACCGGCGCACGGATACACCTGATCGCCGCCCAGGATGAGCAACCTCCCCCGCGGGAGCTCCTGGTCGGATCCGACGATCGGGAGTCGTTCGCGACCGGCCAACCAGGCAACCGAATACGTGGCATCGAAGCCGTCACCCGTGTCGGCGACGAAATCGAACCAGAGTTCCTCCTCCTGGCCATGGCGGGTGACGCAAACGCTCGGGAAGCTCTGTTGCAGCTCTCGCTTGTCCAGGTAGGAGCCCAGGACCCCCGCCAGAACCACCCGCAGTCCGGACCTTGCCAGGACCATGGGGCTGAACCAGCGCACGGCATCCCGAGGGACAAAGCTCACCCCCGCGTCGCGGGCCGCCTTCCTCGTGCGCATCACCATCTGAGTCCAAGCCAACCCCAAGAAATACCCAAGATCGTCGTCGGATGATCTCGGTGCCTTGGCTTGAGGCGACGTTGAAGGGAGAGCCCGTTGAGTGACATGACATCACCCCCGATCCATGAGGTATCTCCGGGCATGTTGGTGCTCGGCGCGCGGGCAGGTGACCAGAGCGCATGGGACGAGCTTGTCGAGCGGTTCGGCTCGCTCGTCTGGTGGACAGCCCGACAGCGAGGCCTCTCGGATGCCGACGCAGGCGACGTCTCCCAGACGACCTGGCTTCGATGCGTGCAGTCCATCGACCAGATCCGCGATCCGCAGGCCATCGGCGCATGGCTCGTCACCACGGCCCGCCGCGAGGCCATTCGGCTCTCGAAGCGTGCGGGTCGTCAGGTGCTGGTCGGCCAGGAAAATGAGCATCAGCTCGATGCGATTGATGTCCGCGACCAGATTTCCCCTGATGCCACGTTGATCACCGAGGAAGAGGCGACAGGCGTGCGTCAGGCCATGAAACGCCTTCCCCAACGTGGACAGGACCTTCTCCTGAGGCTCATGGAGGACGATCGTCCGAACTACGCAGCGATCGCCGACGCCTTCGACATGCCGATCGGCAGCATCGGCCCGACCCGGGCCCGACAGCTCGAGCGTCTGCGGAGCGCACCCGAGCTGCAGGCCCTCGCGCCAAATCGCTAGGTCCACCTCCAACCTCGGCTAGATTACCCGACCCATAGGGCACTCTCGGAAGGACCTCCGGATGGCGGGCGCCGCATCAACCATGGAGCATGCCGAGGTCGTGGTTGTCGGGTCCGGTTTCGGCGGGTCGGTCACCGCCGCCCGCCTCGCGGCGGGCAATCTGGGAGTTGTCGTGCTCGAACGGGGTAGGCACTACCCTCCGGGCTCGTTTCCGCGGAGCCCCCACGGTTTGGCCAACAACGTGTGGGATCCCGGGACACAGCACCTGGGGCTCTTCGATCTGTGGTCGTTCGCCGGCATCGACGCGCTGGTGTCGAGCGGTGTCGGGGGCGGATCCCTGATCTACGCGAACGTGCTGTTGCGCATGGAACCCACGTGGTTCCGGACCACGTACCCGGACGGCACGGAGCACCCCTGGCCCGTCACTCGAAGTGACCTGGACCCCTTCTACGACCTGGCCGAGACCATGCTCGGCGCGCAGCTCTACCCGATGGATCAGCCCGAGTACGCACAGGTGCCGAAGGTCAGGGCGTTTCATGACGCAGCCAGGGCATGCGGTCTGACGGCTCAACCCCTGAAGCTTGCCGTCACCTTTGCCAACCCCGGAGAGCTTGCTGTGCGCAACCAGGCGATCACCGACGGTCGCAACCCGCTCGACAATCGTCGAACGTGTCGGATGTGTGGGGAATGCGACATCGGCTGCAACGACGGGGCCAAGAACACCCTTGACCACAACTATCTGGCCGACGCCGTCAGTGACGGCGCCGAGATCCGCGAGCTCTGTGAGGTCATCCACCTGGAGGCGACCGCACAGGGTCGTTACGTCGTCACCTACCTCGATCGTCGCGCCGGCCCCGATCGACCCCCGGTTCGTCGTTCCATCAACGCCGAAAGGCTGGTTCTCGCCGCCGGGACACTCGGCACCACCTATCTGTTGCTTCGCAATCGAGCGGCATTCGGCCATCTGAGCCCTGCCCTCGGTACGAGATTCAGCGGCAACGGCGACCTGCTCGGATTCCTCGGTCGGGCACGAACCCGCCAGGCAGGGCGATGGAGGCCGACCAACCTCGACGCCGCACAGGGCCCGGTCATCACGAGCGCGATTCGCATACCGGATCGATCCGAGGGCGGCGCCGGACAAGGTTTCCTCATCGAGGACGGCGGCAACCCCGAGTTCGTCAACTGGGCGGCAGGTGTTCAGCCCTTGCCGGCGGCACTGCGACGCGTCGCCCGTGTCGCGGGACGGGTGATGGTGGCAAAACTATTCGGCTCGTCCCGGAGCCGTTACGGCGGGGAGCTCGCGACGCTCGTGGACCGCTACGCCTCGTCGTCGATGCCGCTGCTCGGCATGGGACGCGACACCCCCGACGGCATCATGCGACTCGAGCGTGACGACCTCGCCATCGACTGGAGCACGAAGACATCCCAGCCCTACTTCGACGATGTCGAGGCCGTCATGCGACGACTGGCCAGGGCAACAGGCGGGAAGCTCCGCTTGAACCCGCTCTCGATGTTGCACCGGGTGATCACGGTCCATCCCCTGGGGGGCTGTCCCATGGGTGAGCACCCCGCAGAGGGCGTGGTCGACAGCTTTGGTCGAGTCTTCGGCCATGAACGGCTCTCGATCGCCGATGGCTCGATGCTCCCGGGCCCGACCGGCGCCAACCCGGCACTGACCATCGCCGCCCTTGCCGAGCGTGCGGCCGCCGAGTTGTTGTCGTCATGAGCAACACCCCGCCCACGAAGGCGCCGACCCGGCGATCGCTCATCCTCGCCGGCGGGGGCATGAAGGTCGCCTTCCAGGCGGGGGTGCTGCAGGTCTGGCTCGACGAGGCCGGCATCACCTTCGACCATGCCGACGGGGCGAGCGGCGGCGTGTTCAATCTCGCCATGTACGCCCAGGGGATGAGCGGCACACGAATCGCCGACAACTGGCGTGCCCTGCGGCCCCTCGCCATGGTTCGGCCCAACTGGCGAGGCATGCTGCGCGGCCCTCAGCTGAAATCGCTGTTTCGCCTCGACCACCTCCCCTCGGAGATCTTTCCCGACTGGGGTCTCGACTGGGGCGCCATCAACCGAAGTGAGGTCGATGCCACGTTCAACGTGTACGACTTCACCGATCACGAGCTCGTGGTCCTCCCTCCCACGGACCTCACCCCTGAGCTCCTCGTGGCCTGCGTGTCGTTGCCCGTGTGGTTTCCACCCGTCGTCACCGCGGGTCGCCACTGGATCGATGCCGTCTTCGCCACCGATGCCAACATCGAGACCGCCATCGTCGACCACGGGGCCGACGAGGTATGGGTCATCTGGACGGTGGACCGCAGCGGGACATGGCGCGACGGGCTCATCGCCCAGTACTTCCAGATCATCGAGGCCGCGGCAAACGCCGAGCTGGGAGCGATCACGCTACGCATCACGCGCAACAACGAGCTCGTCGCCCAGGGCATGGGAGGTGAGTTCGGACGACACATCACCCTCCGGATGCTGGAAGGCTCGGTGCCGTTGCACTACCTGGTCAATGTCAGCGGGGACCGCAATCGCAGGGCCGTGGAGCTCGGCGTGAGGAAAGCCCGCGAGTGGTGCCACCGTGAAGGCATCGTGCTGAAGGACCCGTTGGCGACCCCCTACCGCGACGACACCACCGTGCGCTTCAGCGAGACCATGCGCGGCACGATCACCTTCGCCGGCACTCCTCATGACGGTGCCCCTGTCGGGCCTTCGCACCCGAGCCACCCACTGCAGTTCCATCTCGACATCACCGTTGACGGTGTCGACAGGTTCCTCGCGGAGCCCGCGCATCTGGCTCGAGCGAGAGGCGCTGTCGACTGCGATGCCCTCGGGGGCAGGCGGCCGGTCACGGCCGGGTGGTTCAACCTCTTCGTCCACGATGACGACCCCGCCGTCAAGGAGATGCGCTACCACCTCTGGTTCACCGACAGCACCGAGCATCCCCTCACCCTCGTCGGCGTCAAGACGGTGCGCAACGACCCGGGCTTCGACGTGTGGCACGACACCACGACGCTGGCCTGCACCATCCTCGTCGGCCATATCGAGCCTGACGGGACCGGGGAGAGCCTCGCCCGAGGGACACTGCGCATCACCCCGGGTGCCTTCGCACGCCAGCTCACCACCTTCCGCGCAGGCGGACCCAACCCGGCTCGTCGCATCGGCGGACTCGGCCGTTTCGTTCGGGCACTTCTCGGCGACCTCTGGGACGTCTATGCCCGGCGATGGCTCTCCTGGGGACCGATCTAGGCCGACGGGAACATGGCGGCCACATCGACGAGATCGATCCTCGCCCCCCGGTCCAGCGCAGCCTGGTACTCCTCGTCGGTCAAACATGCACGCGCCTCGCCGAGGATCATTGCGAGCTCCGCCTCCTCCAGCTCGGTCGCCGCACCATGCGAGACCCGATGGAGCTCCTGGGCACGGCCGGCCAACGTCACGACGTCGACGGGCCTTCCCTCGGCGAGCGCTACCGCCGCCAGCTCCTGGACGCCGATCGCACTCACCACATGGTTCTCCGCCTCCTGACAGGCGGCCAAGCCCTCCAGGAGGATGGGACGAGCAGACGACGGTCCCTCCACCGCGCGGATCACCCGTCCCAGGAACACCAGCGCGGTACCCAAGAGGATCTGGTCACCCACCCGATAGGCCAATCGACGCGCCTCGGTGGTGAGCTCCTTGGCTCGACTGGCGTCACCCTTGAGCATCCACACCTGGCCCAGGTTGGCAAGGGGAAGCACTTGAGCCTGCTCGTCGCCCATCTCACGAAAGGCCTCGATGGCGGGCTCGAGCAATGCCATGGCCTGATCGAGATCACCCATGCGTCGAGCGCCAACGCCCCAGAACGATTGACACCAGGCCATCCCCCACGCGTCGCCCAACGTCTCGCAAAGGCCCGTGCTCTCGGCGAAACACGTGATCGCCCGATCGACATTGCCCTCGAAAACCGCTGCAGCACCCCGAACGATGAGTGCGATCGACAGCTCCCGGGGGTCATCGAGGCCACGGGCTGCGGCGAGACCCTCCTCGCCCAACTCGACCGTCATCGCATGGTGTCCGAGCAGGAAGGCGATCGTGCTCGCCGATGTCAGGGCCAACGTGCGCAGCTCCGGTGAGAGCTCGTCACGACGATCGAGAATCGGCTCGATCCAACTCAGGCCCTCCTCCAGGAAACCGAGTCGACTGAAATACCACCGGAGCGCGCCTGCCAGGCGAAGGGCGTGCTCGAGGTCGTCGTTGACGAACGCCCAGTCGATCGCCGCTCGGAAATTGGCCAGTTCCGCCTCGACGAGAGGCAGCCAGGTGCGCACCTCCCTGCTGTGGGCGCCGCTATTGGCCTCTTCGCCGAATTGCAGAAAATGGTGCATGTGCCGTTCACGGGTACCCGGTTCGTCCCCGGAGTTCCTGAGGCGCTCGAGGGCGTACAGGCGCAACGTCTCCAACAGTCGATACCGGGTCAGCCCCCCGTCCTGCTTGACCAGCGCCACCATCGATTTGGCGACCAGGCGATCGAGAAGGTCGAGCACCTCACCGGTGTCGACGTCCTCATGGCTGTTCGGGTTCTTCCCGGCCGCCACCGCCTCTGCCGCCGCCAGCGTGAAGGGTCCCACGAACACCGAAAGGCGGCCGAAGAGCAGCCGTTCCTTGACGTCGAGCAACTCGTAGCTCCAGTCGATCGTCGCACGGAGCGTCCGCTGATGGGCTCGAAGCCCTCGCGAGCCTCGTGCGAGCAGACGGAAGCGGTCGTTCAGACGATCATCGAGCTCACCGGGCGAGAGCACGCCGAGCAATGGCGCAGCCAGCTCGATGGCGAGCGGGATCCCTTCGAGCTTGTGGCAGATGCCGGCAACCGGACCCGCGTTGTCGGCGGCAAGCGAGAAATCCGGGCGCACCTGGCGAGCGCGGTCGACAAAGAGCCGCACCGCATCGGAACCTCCGCATTCGGCAAGGTCGAAATGACCGTCCTCGCAACGAGCGGGGAGGCCCAGCGCGTCCAGTCGCCACACGGCCTCACCACGCACCCGCAACTCCTCGCGACTGGTGCAAAGGATCTGCAGGGACGGACACCGACCGAGCAAGGTCGTCGTCGTGACGGCAACGGCATCGACGACCTGTTCGCAGTTGTCGATGACAAGAAGCAGCTCACGGTCGGTGATCGCCTCGCCAAGCGCCTCCAGGGCAAGCGCTGCCTGGTGCACGTGGACATCCAGAGCTGCCGCAAGGACCGACGGAACGACCGCCGGGTCGGTCACCTCGGCCAGATCGACGAACCAAACACCCTCAGGCCATCGATCGTCGAGTCGACTCGCGACCTCCACCACCAGCCGCGTCTTGCCGCAGCCTCCGGCGCTCGCGATCGTCACCATCCGGGACTCACCAAGCAGGATCGCCAAGCCGGCCATCTCCTGTTCTCGACCGACAAAGCTGGTCACCGCTGCGGGGAAGTGATGCAGAACCGGGGCATGGCGGGTCCGGGCCTCGATGCCGTCACGTTCGATGCCTGCCAGGT